>RFJN01000164.1 GCA_003694875.1 Planctomycetota bacterium
ATCTTGGCGCCGGAGAGAGCTTCGCGCAGCCACGCGGGGATCTCGAAGCCGTCCGGCTGCGGTGCGTCGATAGCCACACCCACCACGCCGGCGGCCGCGAGCCGTCCCGCAACCGTGAGCAGGTGTCCGAGCATGCGGCGCTCGAAGCGCGTGTTCGTCTCGACGCCCTCGGGTGCCGGCGGCAGGTCGAGCTGCACGCCGAAGCGGCGCTCGATCTCCTCGGGGTGGTCGAGCAGCGCGATCAGCTCCTGCCAGCGCGGCGAGTTCCGAAGCCGTGCGAGCAGCTCGGACTCGAGCACCGCCCGGCCCATGGCGCGCAGGTCGGCGGTTTCGAAGTACAGCGCGCCGTCGGTCGGCAGAAGCGCCGAGATCTCGGGGCTCGCGGTGTCGCGGAGCAACGCCCTGGCCGAACGCGAGGCGACCGGCTCGGCCCCGTAGAGATCGCCCTCGGGCAGCCGCAGCCCCACCGCGATGGCCTCGGTCGGCCGGAACTGGCGGTGGAACTCGGTGAGAAACGGCGTCATGTCCTGGCCGGACATCTTCTGGAGCAGCTTGTTGTCGAGCAGCCGCTCGAGATCGACGTAGACCGCGAGGCTCGTGCCGTCGGGCAACCGCGCCATCTCGCTGCGGAAGCGTTCGGTGCGCCCGAGGCTGCCCGCGCCGGCGGCGAGCGCGTGGTCGATCACGGCCTCGACGCTCTTGCGGCTGTTGCTAGCCACGAAGACGTCGCGCACGAGCGCGTAGTGGACGTCGTCGCCGAGCGCGTAGACGTCGAAGCCACCGTACGGCGTGGCGTCCGGTGCGTGCTCGCCGAAGTAGCGCTCGGTGAGAAGACGGCCGAGGGCGGCGGGATCCTGCACCGCGAGCTTGCGCATGAGCGCGGGCGTGTCGACGCGATAGGCCATGATGTACGACGGCTCGCCGGTCTCGCGGTCGATGCGCAGCGCGATCGCCACCTCGCGGCCGACGAAGTCGAGATACGTCTCGAGCGTCGGCTCGAGGCCGAGCCGCTTCGCGCGCTCGGCGAGCATGCGCTCGAGATCGTCGAAGGCGCCCATCGCGATCGCGCTCTGCACGAGCCGCGAATGCCGCAGATCCTCGTACGCCTCGGTCCGGCGCAGCGCGTCCCACTGCGCGCGCACGTCGCGCACGTGGGCGAACGCTACCACGTCGTCGGGCAGGATCTCGCTTACCGAGTCGACCGGCAGCGTCGCCCCCGCGAGCGCGAGCGCGACCGCTCCGGATATGAGAAGGCCGGGCAAGGCCAGCCAGGCCAGCCGTCGCCGGGTACGTTGCAGCATGGAATTCCCCTCCACCAACGGTTCCAGACGCCTGCGCGGCGTCTGCACGAGACGTGAGCGCGTGTGCAATCACCCGCGCTTCGACGTCGCAGACCGTCCCGCATTCGAAATGCCCCACCCGCGATCTCGAAGTGCGACCACGGTGCATGCCGTCCTGCGGGCGAAGCCCACGGATCATGCCGCTTGCGCCGCGGCGCGTCAACTCGGCGCGACGAGGCGCGACGACAAGCGCCGGTTGGGGCGGTCGAACGTCGGGCGCGGTTGCGCTAGGTGACCGCCTGCCAGCGATCGCCGTGCCGCACGGCCTCTCCCTGCTGCTCGAGGTAGAGCAGCGAGCCGAGCACCGAGCCACGGGCGAGCGGAAGCAGCGCGTCGGGGATCTGTCCCGCGTACAGCGCCGCCACGATCTCGTCCGGCTCGTGCGGTCGCTCGGCGAGCAGGCGGCGGATCTGATCGAGCCGCATGTGGCGGTGTCGCCGGATCGCCGCGATGCGCTTGCGCGGCTGCTCGACCGGCGGGCCGTGACCCGGCAGGATGCGCTCGAGCGGCTCGAGCGCCTCGAGGCGATCGAGGGTCTCGAGGTAGTCGCCGAGCGAGCCGTCCGGCGGCCCCACGAGCACCGTGCCCGCACCGAGGATCGCGTCGCCGCTCCACAGCAGCCCGCGCTCGGGATCGTGGAACGCGAGGTGGCCCGGAGCGTGGCCCGGACTCGCGATCGCGCGCAGCTGCAGACCGCCGCACCGCAGCGTCTCGCCCGGTACGATCGGCTCGATCCGCTCGCGCAGTTCGGCGGCGGCGGCGTGGCTGCGCAGCGCCTCCGGGTTGGCGCGAATCGCCGCCCCGTGCCGCGCCGCGAGCGCGAGGGCGCCGCCGGCGTGGTCGGGGTGCAGGTGGGTGAGCAGGATCGCGCGCAGCGGTCGGCCGGCGAGGGCGGTCGAGATCGCCTCGACCGAGAGCCGTTCGGCGTAGCCGGCGTCGATCAGGAGCACCGGAGGGCGGCTGTCGGGCGGTTGCGCGGCGCCCTCGAGCACGTACGCGCGGACCGGGAGTCCACCCTCGGAGAGCCACGCGCTGCGGCTCGAGGGAATCACCACCGCCTCGATGCCGGGCGCGACGGCCTCGATCGTGGGAACGGGCTCGCTGCTCGCCATGGATCGCTCCTCGTCGCTTTCGTCCTGAACGCGCGGCGTCTCGCTCAGTCGGGGAACGCGCTGCTCCGTCCGCCCGCGGCGGGCAGGTACGCCTCGCGGGCGTAATCGCGCACCATGCGGTCGGCGTTGAAGCGCCACGCGAGCACCTGCATGGCGTGCTTCACGCGCGCGAGCCAGCCGGTGGGCACCCCGCGCTCGTCCCGATCGTAGAACA
>RFJN01000165.1 GCA_003694875.1 Planctomycetota bacterium
CGGCCAGGGCGCGAGCAGCCGCTGCACGAGGTCGCCCGCACTGACGATCTCGACGCCGCCCGCACGCGAGACGAGTTCGAACGTGCCGGCGTCGAGCCGCGAGACGGTGGGCACGTTCGCCTGCGGGCTGTAGGACATGGCGACGCGCTCGTGTCCGGCGAGCAGCGAGCGCAGCCCCGCCTCGAGTTCGCGACGTCCGGCGTAGGTGTGCACCTCGCCCGGCCGATCGGCGAAGACCGCGCGCTCGATCGCGTGCACGAGCCAGCGCGGCGGCCCGTCGCGCCGCAGCAGGCAGAACCAGCGGCGCGTGAGCAGCCGGCCCTCGAGGCCGGCCGCGCGCTGTGCGAGCGGATCGAGTCCGTCGAAGTCGTACAGCAGCCAGCCCGTGAGCCCCTCGTCCTCGAGGGCGCGGGCTACCTCGGCCGGCTCGATCACCGCCGCGACACCGCCGCTACTTGTAGGAGAAGAAGATCTTCGTGTAGCGGCCGAGCCGCAGCGTGTCGCCGCTCTTGATCAGCCCCTCGGTGATCGGCTGCTCGTTGAGGAAGCTGCCGTTCGACGAGCCGAGATCCTCGAAGCGCACCCGATCGTTGCCGCAGATCAGCCGGCAGTGGTAGCCCGAGACCTCCTGGTCGCTGAGCACGAGCATGTTGTCGGGGTTGCGCCCGATCGTGATCTCCATGCGCGGCGCGATCACGAGCTGCTTGCCCGCGTCCGGCCCCTCCACCACCTGCAGATAGCCGTTGGGCCCCTCGACCGCGCCGCGACCCTTCGCGGCGTAGCCGGGATCGACCGCCGCCACCGGCGCGGGAGCGGGTGCCGGAACCGGCGGGTTGCAGAAGGGGCAGGGCTGGCCGGGCAGCATGCGGCGACCGCACTTGGGGCAGAGGTCCGCGGCGGGCTGCGGCGTGGGGGGCGGTGGAGGCGGCGGCGCCGCCGCGGGCTGCGGCTGCGGTGCGGGCGCGGGCTTCGACTTGCCGATCGACAGCCCCCACGCGACGAGCCCGAGGCCCACGAGCCCCACCCCGATCATGATGCCGAACGCGCCGCCGGTGCCCACCGAGCCGGCGTACCACAGCGACAGGCCGGTGGTGAGCCCGGAGACCAGGACCACGAAACCGATCAGAAAGGTGAGGAATCCCATCGGGCGTACGTGCCTCCTCGCGGTGCGGCGCCCGGCAGCCGGGGGCTGTTGTGGCGCAACGCGGTTGGGCGCGTCGACATGCGTCGAAGCGCGCCGAAGCGGGGGCAAGCATAGCACAGCCAGGGAGGTGCGTCAAACGTTGTAATTTCTTTTATCGTACCTAGTTGCGGAGGCGTGGCGCGCTTCCGCATCCAGTTCGTTCGCGAAGCCGAACCAGGCGCTCGCCGCTCGCCCCACCGCCTCGCGGCGATCGAGGCGGTCGGCCGCGACGAACACGTACAGCCGCCACAGGTCGCGGTGCCGCTCGAGCAGCAGGTCGACCTCGGGCAGCCGCAGCGCGGCGAGCGGTCGTTCGGTGCCGGCCGGATCGAGCACCGGGATCTCGACCTCCTTGCTCGCCATGCGCTCGCTCGGGCAATAGATGATCAGCTCGCCCGGCCGCAGGCCGGTGCGTGCGGCCAGTTCGCGCTCGGCGTGCTCGCGGGCGGCGGGGTCGTGGTGGTAGCGCGCCACCAGCTCGCGCTGCGCCTCGGTTCCGATCGCGCGCGTCAGCACGTAGGCGCGCCGGTGCAGCCGCCGGGCCGCGAGCGCGGCGAGCAGCCGGCCGGCGGCGGGCTCGTGTGCCAGATACGGGCGCAGCAGCTCGGCGAGCCCGTGGTCGGAGGCCTCGTACAGCGCCTCGCGCTGCAGCCCGCCCGCGACCGCCCACTCGACCGCGCGCGAGATCATGGCCCCCGCGGCGATCTTGGCGTGGTGGAAGTAGACGCGTTCGCACAGCATGTGGCGCAGCCACAGCAGCTCGAGGATCTCGCTCACCGCGTCGTGCCGCAGCAGCGAGCGCTTGTAGACCGCGAACGCGAGCCGGCGTGTCGCCCCGCTCACCGCGTAGTAGCGCAACAGCCGCTCGTCCCACCGGCGGGAGAAGCCGCACAACAGCGCGTCGCGCGCGAGGTAGTCGAGCAGGTCGGCACCGACGGTGCCGCGCACGAGATCGGCCATGAGCGGCACCGGGGGGTTGCCGACGAGCGTGTCCTCGACGAGATCGCGCAGCCCCGTGCGCTCGAGCGCCTCGCCGAGCGCCCCGCGCCGCAGCATGGCGCGCACGTGCTCGGGCTCGTCGTGCCGCGGCCAGATGCGGCGCTCGTCCTCGAACGTGTGGCCGAACGGGACGTGGGTGACGTCGTGCACGAGCGCGGCGAGCCGGGTGGCGCGCCGCTGCGCCGGCTCGAGCACCGAGCCGCCGTGGGTGCGCTCGAGTCGCTCGAGCAGCCGCCCGGTGAGGTGGTAGGTGCCGAGCGCGTGCTCGAAGCGGGTGTGCACGGCACTCGGGTAGACGAGGCTCGCGGTGCCGAGCTGCGCGATCCGCCGCAGCCGCTGCATCTCGGGGGTGTCGAGCACCGAGAGCGCCTCGGTGTCGAGCTCGATGTCGCCGTGCACCGCGTCCCGGATCACCTTGCTCGCCACGCTGTGCCTCCGCGCCGTGAGCGCCCCATGGTAGCGCGCCCGCCCGGGTGTGCGAAGCGGCTGTGCGCGGCATCGCGCCCGCTCTCGCTATACTGCCGCTCCGAGGCGGGTTCTGCGGGCACGAGGGCAGGCCATGGAGGCGACGGGACAGCCGCGCTCGGCGTTCACGGTGCGGCTCGGTGCCGCCGACGCCGCGGCTGCGTTCCTGCTCGGGCTGCGCTGGAGCGTCACCGACCCGGAGCTGCGGTGGCGCGTCGCCGCGTCGCTGCTCGTGAACACGCTGCTGTTCGCCGCGTTCGCCGCCGCGCTGCTGTTCGGAGGGTGGGCGGGTGCAAGGGCCCTGCTCGCGCGCATGGCGCTGCCGGACTGGCTCGCGTGGCTCGTGCCGCTGTTCACGCTGCTCGGGCTCGTGCTGCTCGCCCCCGCCCTCTTCCAGGCAATCGGCTCGGTGGCGCTCGCGCCCTGGCGGGCGCGGATCTTCGCCCGGGCGCGCGTGCTCGCCGGCGCGCCGCTGCGCGAGGGGCCGGGCGGGATCGTACCGATCGTGCGCGTGGCGGGCACCGAGCTGCGTCGGCTCGTGCGCCTGCTCGTGATCGCACTGGCGCTGCTGCCGCTGCACCTCGTGCCCGGGATCGGCTCGGCGGCCTACGTGGCGCTGCAGGGGCTCGCCTCGATCCACTCGCTCGGCTGGGATCTCCTGTCGTATCACTTCGAGCTGCACGACGTGCCGTACGCCGCGCAGCGGGAGCTGCTGCGGCGCAACCGGGCCGCGGTGCTCGCCGCGGGCGCGCTCATGCTCGGCTTCGGGCTGCTGCCGCTCGTGCAGCTCTGGTCGCTCAGCGCCCATGCCGCCGGCGCGGGAGTGCTCTCGGCCTGGCTCGAGCGCGGGGTGCCGCCGCGCCGGGAGCGCCTGGCGTGAGCCCCCTCGACTGGGCGGTGCTCGCGGGCTACGTCGCCGCGGTGGCGTTCGTGGGCGCGCGGGCCGCGCGGGCGCAGCGCGACACCGAGACCTACTTCGTCGGGCGCCGGCGTCTGCCGTGGTTCGCCGCGGGGCTCTCGATCGTGGCGACCTCCTTCTCCGCCGCCTCGGTGCTCGGACTGCCGGGCTACGCGTTCGCGGGCGATCTGTGGTATCTGCAGCTGCAGCTCGGGGATCTGCTCGCCGCCGTGGTGGTCTGCGTGCTGTTCCTGCCCTTCTTCCACCGGCTGCGGCTCGTGAGCGCCTACGAGTACCTCGAGGCGCGTTTCGACGTGAAGACGCGGCTGCTCGGTTCGGGGCTGTTCATGCTCAGCGCGCTCGCGCGCGCGGGCACGCTGCTGTACGGCGCGGCGCTGCTGCTCGCCGAGCTGCAGCCCACCGACCTCTTCGGGGGACTCGGCCCGATCGAGGAGGCGATCGTGCTGTGCGGCCTCGTCGCGGTTGCCTACACGCTCGCGGGCGGGATCTCGGCGGTGGTGTGGACCGACGTGCTGCAGTTCGCGGTCATGGCGGGCGGGATCGTGGCGTCGCTCGCGCTCGTCGCGACCGCGCTGCCCGGC
>RFJN01000166.1 GCA_003694875.1 Planctomycetota bacterium
CCCACCTGGGCCCCGGGGGTCACGGGGGTGAGCGGCGGGGCGTCGAACGTCACGCCGTCGAAGGTCTGCCGCAGCGTATCGAAGCGCGGGTGGGCGAGCACCCGCTCGAGCTGGCTCGCAGCCGCCTCGTAGGCGCGATCGCGCTCGAGCAGCGCGGCGTTCGAGCGTCCGGAGCCCACCATGGCGGCGAGCAGCGCGAGGATGCCCACCGTCATGATCGCGAAGGCGACGAGCGCCTCGAGCAGCGTGAAGCCGCCGCTCGCGTGCCTGCCCCGCTGCACAACCGGCCGTCGCGACACGCCTCTCTCTCCCGTCACCGGTGCTTCGATCCCACCTATCGTAGGGCCCAGCGGCAGCGGGAGCAAGCTGTTGCGTCGCAGCATGTTCAGCCGCACGGCATTGCTCTCCTTGTTGCAGCTTGTCGCAGCCCCACCCGATCCCCCACGCCCGGGCTCCTCAGCGGCCGCTCCCGGAGGGCGGGGCCGAGGCGCCGTTGCGATCGGAGCGGCGGATCTCGTCGAGAAAGGGTCCGAAGAAAATGCGGTGCAGGGTGCGCGGGCCGTGGCCGCCCCAGCGCCGGCGCAGCGCGGCGATGGGGACCACGATCTTGGCCATGGTGCGGTGGCCGCCCGCGCTGCCGATCTCGCCGAAGATCTTCTTGACCACGTCGCCGGCCGCCCGCAGATAGCCGGCGTTGCGCACGCTGGCCACGATCCGGTCGTCGACCCGTCCGACCGCGACCGACCACACCGCTCCCTCGACCTGCAGCAGCATGTCGGCCACCTGCGCGATCACGTCCTCGCGCACCCGGCCGAGCCAGACGTACGACAGCCCGTCGACGACCTCGAGCCGGGTGAGCGCCTTGCCGATCGTGGCGAGCGCGTCGCGCGGGATCTCGGGCAGCTCGATCCGTCGCAGCCAGTTGAGGTTGGCACGCTGGTAGAGGTGCTGGAAGGCGAACACGTCGGCGGGCCCAACCTCGCGCCCGAGGTTCAGGGTGTCGGTCTTGAGACCGTACAGCAGCGCGGTGGCGTGCCGCTGGTTGATCGAGAGGCCGGCGGCGTGGAAGTACTCGGTGAGGATCGTGGCGGTGGCGCCGTAGGACGGACGGACGTCGCGAAACGCGCACCGATAGCCGCGCTGTTCGGGGTGGTGGTCGATCACCGCATCGACCTCGCGCCCGCCGAGCCGGTCTCCGAACACCGGCGGCTGGATGTCGACGCACGCGAGCCGGTCGTAGTCGGCGAGCGCGGCGGTGTCGATCGTGCGCACATCGAGGTCGAGCACCCGCAGCATGGCGAGGTTCTCGGGGCGCGTCACGGCGCCGAAGGTGAGCAGCGGGGCGGTCGTGCGGTTTCGGCCGAGCAGCGTGCGCAGCGCGAGCCCGCTCGCGATCGCGTCGGGGTCGGGGTCGTCCTGCACGAGGATGCCCACCCGGCGGGCGCCGTCGAACAGCGCCCGCACCGCGTCCACGCGCCAGGCGGTCACGAGGGTGCGCACCTCCTGTTCGAGGTGCTTGCCGACGAGTTCGTCCCAGGTGCGCACCCGCATGTGGGCGAAGCTCTCGAGCTGCGGCAGCCCCTCGTCGAGCGACAGGAAGAGCAGGTAGGTGCGCGGCAGCCGCCGGGTGATCGCACGTGCGACGCGCTCGGCCTCGGTGCGCGCACGGAATGCGAGCACCGCCACGTGTTCCTCCTCGGGCGCAAAGGAGGCATACGTCTCGGGATCGCCCGGATCACCGCGCACGACGTTGTCGAGATCGGCATACGGGGCGCGCTCGCCCTTGTCGAGGACGTAGTACGTCTGGATCCAGCGGCCGACCGAGCGCTGCAGCATGCCATAGAACACGCGCTGGTCGGAGACGACGATGCAATCCACGCGGCTCTCCCTGCCGGATCGGCGGTGGGCTCCGCGCCATGGTGCGCGAGCCCGCGCGCTGCGGTCAAGGCCGGCGACGTGCGGAAGACCGAGACGGCCGCGTCGTGGACCGGCGCGCTACCGTGCGTCTGCCCTCCGAGGTATGCTGTAGCGCACCATGAAAATGTACAAGGACTACAAGCTCGACCGGTTCCAGCGCGAGGCGCTGCAGGCGGTGCGCGCGGGCGACCACGTGCTGGTGTCGGCGCCGACCGGCTGCGGCAAGACGCTGATCGCCGAGTACGCGATCGAGCAGGCGCTCGAGCGCGGCGAGCGCATCATCTACACCGCGCCGATCAAGGCGCTGAGCAACCAGAAGTTCCGGGACTTCGGCGCCATGTACGGGGCGAAGGTCGGGATCATGACGGGCGACGTCACGATCAATCCCGGCGCGCAGGCGCTGATCATGACGACCGAGATCTTCCGCAACACGATCTTCGACGACCCGAGCCGGCTCGCCGACGTGCGGTACGTGATCCACGACGAGGTGCACTATCTCGACGATCCCGACCGGGGCACGGTGTGGGAGGAGTCGATCATCTTCAGTCCGCCGGAGATCCGCTTCATCGGCCTGTCGGCGACGATCTCGAACCTCGATCAGCTCGCGGGCTGGATCCGCGAGATCCGGCCCGGACGGCTGCGGGTGGTGCGCGAGAACCGGCGCCCGGTGCCGCTGCACCTGCAGATCTGGAACGGCGAGCGCGCCTACGACATCGCGCAGCTCAAGGGCAACCACGTGCCGCTTCCGCGCAGCGAGCGCAAGGGACGCGGGCGACGCGGGCGCCGGGGCACGGAGTCGGACGGGGCGGACGAGACGCGTGCGCTGCGGCGACGGCGGCGGCGCCGGCGCGGGGAGCCGGCGGTGGTGGCGCAGATGCGTTCGCTGATCGACCACATCGTGGAGCGCAAGCACCTGCCGGCGATCGTGTTCGTGTTCTCGCGCGCCTACGTCGAGAAATACGCGCGCCGCTGCCGGCGGCTCGATCTGCTCGACGAGCAGGAGCGGGCGCGGATTCGCGAGCACTGGCGCTCGCTCGCGCTCGAGTTCGAGCTCGACGAGACCGAGCCGCGCACCGCCGCGTTGCGGGATCTGCTGTTGCGCGGGATCGCGTACCACCACGCGGGCATGCTGCCCACCCTGAAGGAGGTCGTCGAGCGGCTGTTCACCTCGGGGCTGATCAAGCTGCTGTTCGCGACCGAGACCTTTGCGCTCGGGGTGAACATGCCGGCGCGCGCGGTGGCGTTCGAGACGCTCAAGAAGTTCGACGGGATCAAGCGCGACTGGATGCGCTCGCGC
>RFJN01000167.1 GCA_003694875.1 Planctomycetota bacterium
CGGCCACGCGCGATCCGGTCTTCGTGCTCGGCCCCCTCGTGAACCTCTTCATCTACGTGCGCAACATCATGCTGCTCGACAGCGGCGACGAGCACGCCGTCAGGCCGCGTCGGCCCACCCCGCTGCGCATCCTCGTACCGGTCGGACTCGCGGTGGCGCTGTTCGTGGGACTCGCGCTGTGGTCGACCGCCCGCGCGAAGGGGCTGCTCGACTTCCACGCCAACCCGGGCTGGCTCGCGCTCGGCTTTGCCGGGCAGGCGGTGTGGGTGAGCCGCTTCCCCCTGCAGTGGTGGATCTCGGAGCGGCAGGGCCGCAGCGTGCTGCCGGCGTCGTTCTGGTGGGTGAGCATCGCGGGCGCGTTGCTGCTGCTCGCCTACGCGCTGTGGCGTCGCGACATCGTCTTCATCCTGGCGTATGCCCTGAACCCGGTCCCCTACGCGCGCAACCTCATGCTGATCTACCGGCGACGCCGGCTCGACGCCGCGGCCCCGGATGGGTAGGCTCGCAGGCAGAGAGGGCCAAAGAGGCGCGGGAGGTCGGCACCGGTGGTCGGAGCGCTGCGCAAGGTGCTGAAGGGACGCGATGTGCGCGCGTTGCGCGCCTTCGGCGAGCAACTCGAGGCCTCGCTCGGCGGCGCCCTCTCGCGGCTCGCGCTGCTCGAGGTGCGACGGCTCGAACTCGAGCCGCTGCCGGACCACACGGCCGAAGCGACGTCCTCGAGCGTGCCACCGCCTCCGCCGCCCCCGCCGACCGAACTGGTGGTGCTCGTGGAACTCACCCGCCGGGACGTGCTCGCCGACGCCGCGATCGATCAGGCGGCGTTCGAGGCCTCGCGGAAGCACGGAGCGCTGCTCTCGCCGGTGGCCGCGACCGAGCGCGAGCTGCGCTCGCCGGAGGTGACGGCGGGTGCGTTCGGACAGCGCCTTGCGAACGCGGAGCCACTGCCGTGAGCGAGACGCTACGACTCGCGCGCACGCTGCTGTGGCGTGCGCAGGAGGCGCTCGAGGACGCCACCCTGCTGCTCGAGCAGAACCGCCTGCCGGGTGCGGCGCTGCGCGCGCGGGAAGCGGCGGTGGCAGCCGCCCGCTCCCACCTCGCGGCCCTCGAGCAGCCCACGTCGGAGGACGAGGCGGAGATCGCGCTGCTCTACCTGCAGCACGTGATCGGTACCGAGCAGGTGAGCGAGGCGTGCGGCCTCGCGCTGCTCGCGGCGCTGCGCGCCGCCCGCGAAGAGCGCGTCCTCGGGCGCGAACCGCTCTATCGCGCCCGCGTCGAGGCGCTGCGCAACGCCGTGGCGCAGCTGCTCACCGAGACCGAGATCGTGCTCGCCCCCCGTCTCGACGCCGTCGAGTGACAGGCGCCGCCGGGCAGCATGGCCCTGCGATCTCCCCAACCTCCTGCTGTTGGCCCTCTCGCTTCGCAACCAGGCCTACGGGGGCGCACCTTGGACCGACTCGGCCCGACGCGTTCGTGCCCGCGCCGCGCGTCAGTCCACCACCCCCTCCCGACGCAGCCGCGCCCGCTGCTCGGGGCTGTAGCCGAGTTCGGCGAGCAGCTCTTCGGTGTCGGCGCCGTGGGCGGGCGCGGCCCGCCGCGCGCGGGCCGGTGTCTCCGACAGCCGGGGGCCCGGCAGCGGCACGCGCGCGCCGGCGGACTCGACGAGCAGCCCGCGCTGTTCGACGTGCTCGCTCTCGATCGCCTCGTCGAGTTCGCGCACCGGCTCCACGCAGGCGTCGATCGCCTCGAACACCGCCTGCCACGCCGCGCGCGTGCGGCCGGCGAACAGCGCCTCGAGTTCGGCGTGCGCGCGCTCGAGTTCGTGCGGCGGCAGCCCGCCGTACAGCGCGGCCGACAGGCCGACGAGATCCTCCCGCCCGATCGCGCGGCACACCCGCTCCCAGAACTTCGGTTCGAGCGCTCCCACCGCGATCGCCTCGCCGTCCGCGGTGCGATAGACCCGGTAACCGGGGTGCTCGCCGCCGAGCGGACCGCGACCGCGCCGCACCGGCTCGCCCGCGGCCGCCTGCGCCAGCTGCATCGGCATGAGCGCGAACGCGGCGTCGGTGAGCGAGACGTCGACGTGCTGGCCGCGGCCGGTGCGCTCGCGCGCGCGCAGGGCGAGCAGGATCCCCGTCACCGCCTGCCAGGCGCCCGCCGCGTCCGCGATCTGGAACGCCGGCAGCACCGGCGGTCCGTCGCGCTCGCCGATCAGTGACAGCGCACCGCTGACCGCGAGGTAGTCGATGTCGTGGCCCGCGCGCGAGGCGAGGGGTCCGCGCTGCCCGTAGCCGGTCACCGAGCACACGATCAGCCGCGGATACCGCCGGGCGAGCTCCTCGAGACCGAAGCCGAGCCGGGCGAGCACGCCCGGTCGGAAGCCCTCGAGCAACACGTCGGCGCGTTCGAGCAGCCGCGCGAGCAGCTCGCGCCCGCCCTCGCTCTTGAGATCGATCGCCACGCTGCGCTTGTTGCGGTTGAGCGCCTCGAAGACCACCCCGTGCCGCCCGTCGGGAACGAACGGCGGCAGCATGCGCGCCGGATCGCCGATCCCCCGCGCCTCGAGCTTCACGACCTCGGCGCCGAAATCGGCGAGCACGAGGCTCGCGTACGGCCCCGGCAGGAGCTGCGTGAGGTCCAGCACGCGCAGCCCCGACAGCGGCAGCGCCGCCTCGTTGTCCGTCGCTTCCGATCCCATGACCCGGCCCTCCCCGTCGCGGTTCTCGCCACGGTACCGCAACCGGCGGTCGCGCGCCCAGCCCCGGCGCGACGCCCCGGGCCGATTCGTCTCGTTTTCGTTGCAGAAACCGTCGACATGCACCCGTGAGGAATCCCGCGCCGATCTGGCAGCGCCTCCTTTCTCTGGATTCGCAAGAGGTTGTGCGCTCGCCGAGCAGAGTCGCCGGATCTGCCGGCTTCGGCCCACCGTTCGCTTTGTGCCTCGTGCATCCAAGCTGCCGGGGAGGGAAGTCCCATGCGTATGGCAGATCGAACGCACCGAAGCGGCGTCGTCGCCGCTGCCTGCATGCTCGTGGCGCTCGCTCTTGGCGGCTGTGCCGGCGGCGGCTCGGCAACGGCGCCGGTCGGAAGCACACCGGGCGGGGGCACGAGCACCGGCGGGAGCGCGACCGCGAACGTCGAGGCGCGCTGGATCGCGCCAACCGGGGCGGTGGGCGACGACGTGGTGATCGAGTACGCGCTGCTCGATCCGGACAGCGACACCGCCGGGCTGACGGTGGAATACTCGCCGGACGGGGGCGCGAGCTGGTTTCCGGCCACACCGGCCGCGCAGCACCCGCAACACGAGGCGGGACCGTACTTCAGCACGAGCCCGCTCGGTGCGCGACACGCCTTCGTGTGGGACAGCCGCGCCGATCTCGGGGCGGTCAACGCGATCCACGTGCGGCTGCGCCTGACGCCGACCGAGGCCGCCGGCGCCGGCAAGGCGGCGACGAGCGACGAGATCGCGGTGATCAACCTCGGACGGCAGGATCCGGACTGTGACTACGCGGCGGCGTTCGGCGAGCTGGTGCTGAGCGTCGACAGGAGCGGCGGGTTCGTGCCGGCCTCGGTGGCGCGCAACCACGTCGTGCACACCAGGATCTACGGCGACGGCAAGGTGGTCTACCGGACGAGCGCCGACGGCGACCGGGTGATCTACGCCGGGTGGCTGAGCGAGAGGCAGATCTGCGCGCTGTTCAAGCTTCTCGCCGAAAAGGACTTCTGGAACATGAAGGACTCGTATCGAGCGCAGATGGCGCCCACCGATCTTCCGTCAGCGCGGGTGACGGCGGCGCTGCGGGGCGGGCGGCGCAAGAGCGTCTCGAGCTACGGTGGTGCGATCTCGGCGCCCCCGGGCTACATGGAGATCTACGACGCGCTGCACGCACCTCCGCTCGAGCCGGCGCAGCCGCAGCGCTACGTCCGGGTTCCGATCAGCTCCTCCGACCTGCAGCGCGGCTACTACTTCGGCGCCGAGCACGAGAAGAAGTGGGACACGCCCTCGAACTGGATCTGGGTGGCGGGCGGCGGCCCCTCGGGGGCGGACGTGTGGCGCCAGCCCTGACGCGTGAGCGATCGCTGCGCGAGGCGACGGGCGTCCGGTCCCACGCGGCCGGGCGCCCGCTCGTGTGTCCGGACGCGGTGCCGCGACCGGACTCCGGTATCATGGCGCCTTCCGGAAACGACAGCGAGGCGCGAGCATGCTGCACCAGGTGATCCTTGCGGGGGGCAGCGGCACGCGGTTCTGGCCCATGAGCCGCCGCCGCCGCCCGAAACAGCTTCTGGGACTCGACGGAGGGCCGCCGCTGCTCGAGCGTGCGGCCACGCTTCTCGAGACGCTCTTGCCGCCCGAGCGGCGCTGGGTGGTGACCACGCGCCCGCAGGCCGACGCCGTGGCGGCGTGTCTGCCCGAGCTGCCGCCGGGGCACGTGATCGTGGAGCCGTGCGGACGCGACACCGCGGCGGCGATCGGACTCGGCGCTGCGGCCGCGCTGCGGCACGATCCCGACGCCACGGTCGTGTTCATGCCCGCCGACCACGTGATCCGACCGGCCTCGCGCTTCCGGGCGACGATCGAGGCGGCGGTGCGGCTGCTCGCCCCTCGCCCGCAGGCGGTCGTGACGATCGGCATTCCCCCGCGCGAGCCGTCCACCGCCTTCGGCTACATCGAGCGCGGCGAGCCGCTCACCGGCAGGGAACTCGGCTCGCACCGCGCGTTCACCGTGCGCCGCTTCCGCGAGAAACCCGACCGCGCGACCTCCGAGGCGTACCTGGCGACCGGCAACTTCTACTGGAATGCGGGGATCTTCTGCTGGCGGGCGGACGCGATGCTGGCCGCGCTCGAGCAGCGGCTGCCCGAGACCGCACGCGCGGTGCGCCTCGAGGGCGAGGCGCTCGAGGCGGCGTACGCCGGGCTGCCGAAGATCTCGGTCGACTACGCGCTGCTCGAGCACCACCCGGAGGTGCTCGTGGTCGAGGCCGACTTCGCGTGGTCGGACGTCGGTTCGTGGAACGCGCTGCCGGAGCTGCTCGGCGCCGATGAGCACGGCTGCACGGTGCTCGGCGCCGAACACGTCGGGCTCGAGAGCGAGAACGTGATCGCGGTGGCCGACGACGGCAGTGTGATCGCCACCGTGGGGGTGCGCGATCTCGTCGTGGTACGCACCGGGGACGCGACGCTCGTGTGCGCACGCGATCGGGTGCAGGACGTCAAGAAGCTCGTGGCCGAGCTCGAACGACGCGGGCGGGAGTCGGTGCTGTGAGCGGCGACGAAGCGCGACCACCGCGCGCGCTCGGGATCGACTACGGCCGCGCGCGGCTCGGGCTCGCCGTCACCGACGGGCTCGGCATCGCCGCCCACCCGATCGGCACCCTGCCCAACCGGGGCCGCGAACCGCTGCTCGAGGCGATCGAGCGGGAGGTGCGCGAGCGGGAGATCGAGCACATCGTGCTCGGTCTGCCGCTCAACATGGACGGCTCCAAGGGGCCCATGGCGCGGGAGGTGGAGCGGTTCGCGCGTGCGCTGCGCCGCCGGCTCGAGCTGCCGGTCGAGCTGTGGGACGAGCGGCTCAGCTCGCACGAGGTCGAGAGCCGGCTCGCCGAACGCGGCGTGTCGTGGCGACGACGCAAGAAGCGCGTCGATGCAGCGGCCGCGGCGCTGATCCTCGGCGAGTGGCTCGCGGCGTGGGGAGGCGCCCGCGCGAGCGACCGCTCGCCGCGCTCCGGCCGCCCCGAGGGCGGTTGACGGTTGCACTGCGGGGCAGCCGACCCTATAATGCGCCCTCATTGTTGTGGAATCCGAAGCGAGACAAGGAGTTCTGTCAATCGACGACAGAACCGAGACGTGAGAGGTACCGAGATCCATGATCACCGCTGAGCGCAAGGCGGAGCTGATCCAGGAGTATGCGACCACCGATGGCGACACCGGATCGGTCGAGGTGCAGGTCGCGATCCTGACCGAGCGCATCAAGAACATCTCCGAGCACCTCAAGCAGCACAAGAAGGACCACGCCACCCGTCGCGGCCTGCTGAAGCTCGTCGGCCGGCGTTCCCGCCTGCTGCGCTACCTCGCGCGCAAGGACGTGGGTCGCTACAAGACGCTGATCCAGCGGCTCGGGCTGCGCAAGTAGCACCGCCGTCGACCCGGCCGCGCTCGCTCGCCCCGCCCCATGGGGGCGAGCGCTGCGGTGGGTGTGGAAGTGCAAGTCGCCCGTCGCTCGACGGCGCCCGAAGCCGACCTCGTCGCTTCCGTCCTTTCGCTCCCTGCCCAGCGCGCGTCCGGGTCCTCCGGGGCGGGCGCCCCGGTACCGCCATCGCGCCCGCGGGCGCGGCGGCCGCAACGATCCGTGCAACCGAAGGCGAGAGAGCAATCGTGCAACGCGTCGAGGGGCGCCAGGCGGCGCCGGACGCAGAAAGAAGGTCGAACCGCATGTCCAACCTACCCCAACCCATCGAGGTCAGCCGTGAGATCGGCGGCCGCTCCCTCCGACTCGAGACAGGCCGCGTGGCGCGCCAGGCGACCGGCTCGGTGCTGATCCAGTACGGCGGCACCGTGCTGCTCGCGGCCGCGACGATCGGTCCCGAGATCGACCGCGACTTCTTCCCGCTGACGGTCGACTACCGCGAGAAGACGTACGCGGTCGGCCGCTTCCCCGGTGGCTTCTTCAAGCGCGAGGGGCGGCCCACCACCAACGAGATCATGACCGCGCGCCTGACCGACCGTCCCATCCGCCCCATGTTCGACAAGCGTTCGCGCAACGAGGTCTCGGTGCAGATCCTCGCGCTGTCGGCGGACATGGAGAACCAGCCGGACGTGCTCGCGATCAACGCCGCCTCGGCCGCGCTCGCGCTCGGCGGCGACAAGGCGAAGTTCCAGGGGCCGATCGGGGCGGTGCGGATCGGGCGGATCGGGGGCGAGTACATCGTCAACCCGACCCACTCCGAGATGCACGACTCCGACCTCGACCTCGTGGTGGCGGGCACCGAGGACGCGATCACCATGGTGGAGGCCGGGGCGAAGGAGGTCTCCGAGGAGGTCATGGTGGGGGCGCTCGCCTTCGCGCAGGGCCCGATCGCCGAGATGATCGCGCTGCAGAAGGAACTCGTGGCCGCGGCGGGGCGCGAACTCTACCAGAAGCCGGAGGAGGAGGCGCCGAGCTACGACCCCGCCCTGCTCGAGGAGATCGAGCGCGTGTTCGGCGAGGCGTACGCCGAGGCGAACCGCAAGGGCGAGTTGTCCAAGCACGAGCGCAAGGCGGCCATGTCGGCGGTGCGTGACCAGGTGCTCGCGCACTTCGCCGATCGGATCCAGGCGGGTGAGGTGGATCCGCTCGCGCTGCGCGCCGCGCACGCCGAGATGGAGCACCGGGTGGTGCGCCGCCAGATCCTCGAGGAGGGCCGACGGGCCGACGGGCGCGGGCTCGACGAGATCCGCCCGATCACGATCGACGTCGGACTGCTGCCGCGCACCCACGGTTCGGTGCTGTTCACCCGCGGCGAGACCCAGGCGCTCGTGACCGCGACCCTCGGCGCGACGCGCGCCGACACCCAGCGCGTCGATGGGCTGATCGAGCCCTACGAGAAGCGCTTCATGCTGCACTACAACTTCCCGTCCTACAGCGTGGGCGAGACGTGGCCCAACCGCGGTCCCAAGCGGCGCGAGATCGGCCACGGCATGCTCGCCGAGCGCGCGCTGTGCCCCGTGGTGCCCGACGAGGAGCGCTTCCCCTACACGATCCGGGTGGTGAGCGAGATCACCGAGTCCAACGGCTCGAGTTCGATGGCGAGTGTGTGTGGCGGCACCCTCGCGCTCATGGACGCCGGTGTGCCGATCCGTCGGCCGGTGGCGGGCATCGCCATGGGGCTCGTCAAGGAGGGCGACAAGACCGCGATCCTGTCCGACATCCTCGGGCTCGAAGACGCGCACGGCGACATGGACTTCAAGGTCGCCGGCACGCAGAACGGGATCACCGCCCTGCAGATGGACATCAAGATCAAGGGCCTGTCGGCGGACCTCATGCGGCGGGCGCTCGAGCAGGCGCGCCAGGGGCGGCTGCACATCCTGCGCACCATGCTGAAGGCGCTCGACCGGCCGCGCGATCACGTCTCGCCGTGGGCGCCGCAGATGGTGCACGTCAAGATCTCGACCGACAAGATCGGGCAGCTGATCGGCCCCGGCGGCAAGGTGATCCGCGCGCTGCAGGAAGAGACCGGCACCCAGATCGACATCGACGACCAGACCGGGATCGTCACGATCTCGGGCGGCCCCGGCGCCAAGGTCGACGAGTGCGCCGAGCGGGTGCGGGCGCTGACCGCGGAGGTCGAGGTCGGGCAGGTCTACACCGGCAAGGTGGCGAGCGTGCGCGATTTCGGCGCGTTCGTGGAGATCCTGCCGGGGCAGGACGGCATGCTGCACGTCTCCGAACTCAGCCACGACTTCATCAAGGACATCCACGACCACATCAAGGTCGGGGACGTGGTCGAAGTGAAGGTGATCGACGTCGACAGCTCCGGCCGGGTGCGCCTGTCGCGCAAGGCGCTCATGGACAAGCCCGAGGGCGCCGATGAGGAAGGGGGAAGCGGCAGCCGCGAGCGCGAAGGCAGCGGTCGCGGTCGTCGTCGTCGTCGGGGTGGCTCGCGCGGCGACAAGGCGGAGAAGAAGGAGAGCAAGCAGGGCGCTTCGAGCGGCAGCGGATCGTCGAAGCCCGCCTGAGGCAAGTCGGTGAACCGGGTGGGGCGGCCACGGGCCGCGCCGCCCGGCCGGGTGGAAGTGTGGTGAAGTGCCGCGCGGAGGGCGCCGAGGGGGTGCCGGACGTCGCGGCCGAGGATCCCGAGGGGGATGTGACGCATGGCCCAGGGAAAGGTGAAGTGGTTCGACGCGAAGAAGGGCTACGGCTTCATCGTCGAGGACGGTGGGACCGAGGACATCTTCGTGCACTACTCGGCGATTCAGACCGAGGGCTTCCGGACGCTCGAGGACGGTGAGGCCGTCGAGTTCGAGATCGTGCCGGGCAAGAAGGGTCTGCAGGCGAACAACGTGGTGCGCCGCAAGGACTCGCAGGTCGCCTCGGCGAGCGCTTGAACCGCCCCACGCAACCTCGACACGACCGACCGGAGCCGCTCGTGCTCGCGAGCGGCTCCCCACGCCGGAGCGCGCTGCTGCGTGCGGCCGGCGTTTCTTTTCGGGTGATCGTTCCCGCGGTCTCCGAGCGCCCCGAGGCGCTCGGCTTCCCAACGGCCGCCGACGGCGCCCCGCCGGCCGATCCGCCGCGGCTCGCAAGTGCGCTCGCGCTCGAGAAGGCGCTGCAGGTCGCGGCCCGGCTCGAGACACCGCACTGGGTGCTCGGCGCCGACACGATGGTGCTCGTGCCCGGAACGGGCCGGATCGCCGGCAAGCCGCGGGATCCCGA
>RFJN01000168.1 GCA_003694875.1 Planctomycetota bacterium
GCGCGGCGTCTCGATCGTGAACTTGCCCGGTACGTGGCAGTAGGTGCAGTCGACGCCGAGGCTCTGGTTGTAGTACTGCATGCGAAGCATGATCTCGCCGCGGCTCGGACCGCCGTCGGCGGCGGGGCGGGTCCCGATCAGCGCGGCGGCAACGGTGGCGCCCACCCCCGCCACGGCGAGCAGCAGGCCGACGAGGACGGCCCGCCGGCGGCTCGGCCGGTCGGGAGCAGGGGCGGCGGGGGGCGTCGACATGGGACTCTCCTCGCGACGTCGTTGCGCCTTCCTTATAGCAGCGTGCGCCCGGATGTAAACGGTGGACCGGGTGGGGAGGGCGCCGGAGTGCGGACGGCGTCGGCCCGGTCGGGGCCTTCAGGCGCCGGGGCGCGCCGCGCCGGCTTGCCCCGCGCCACGCGTGCGCGCCCGGCGTTCGAGTGCCGCGAGCGCCTCGGCGATCCGGCGTCGCTGCGCGGGCGCGAGCGGGCGTCTGCCGTAGCGGGCGAGGTAGTACAGGGCGGCGATCTCCTCGGGCTCGGGGCCGAGTGCGCGGGCGCGTTCGGCGAGCTCGCGCGCGGTGTCCGAGGGCCGAGACGGATAGCCGAGCCGATCGAGCAAGGTGCGCAGCCGCGCCACGAGCGCTCGCTCGTCCGCGTGCCGTCTGCGCGCGCGTCGGCGTCTGCGGATCGCGACGATCGCCGCGGCCGCGAGGGCCAAGCCGAGTCCGAGCAGCGCGAGGAGACGGAGGTCGGGACGCGGAAGCCCGAGTTCGGGCAGGCGACGACGCAGCGCGCTCGTGAGCGAGCGCGCACGCTCGCTCGCCGAGCGGGCGTGCTTGCGCAGCCGGTCGGCGAAGTCCATCTGGTCGGCGAGGCTGTAGCCGATCACGTGGTTGAGCCAGCGCAGCCGCAGGTAGTCGTACAGCCGACCGACCGAGGCGAACCAGCCACCCTGTTCCTCGTCCGCGCCGGCGTCCGGGGTGGGGTCGAACGCGAGCCAGCCCACGTCGGCGAAGTGCACCTCGGCCCAGGCGTGGGCGTCGCGCTGCCGCACCTGCCAGAAGCCGCCGATCTCGTTCCACTCGCCGCTGCTGAATCCGTTGACGAGTCGTGCGGGCAGCCCGAGGCTGCGGCACAGCAGCACGAACGCGCTCGCGAACAGCTCGCAGTGGCCGCTGCGCCGCTCGTACAGAAAGAACTCGACCGGGTCGCGATCCGGAGGCGGCGGCTGCATCTCGAGGCTGTAGGTGTAGTGGGCGCGCAGATACCGTTCGAGCGCTCGCGCCCGGTCGTAGGGAGAGTGGGCGTGTGCCTCGCTTGCGATGCGGGTGGCGAGCGCATGCAGGCGCTCGCGGTCGAGACCGGTGTCCTCGAGCGCGAGGTAGTCGGTTCCGTCGATCCGTCCGTCCGCGACCACCGCCGCGGTGCGGGCGCGGGCGCGCGAGACCGGGACCGTCTCGACCCGGTAGCGGACGTCGTGTGCCAGCGATCCGATCGCGCGCAGCGCCGCCCCGCGCGTGAACCGCACGAAGCGCGGTCGTCGGGCCGAGAGGAAGGCCAGGCGGCGGACGCGCGGTGCGGCGAACAGGACGTCGGTCCCGGTGGGGTGGAGAGTGACGCTGTAGATCGTCGCGGGTCCGCCGGGCCTGTCGGCCTCGGGGTCGACCGGCACCCAGCTGTTGGTGGTGAGCGAGCGATCGGCCGCGGGCACGTCGCGGATCAGCGCTCCGAATCCGCTGCTGCCCCAGCTGCGGCGCCAGCGCCCGCCCTCGTAGCGGTCGAACGCGAGCCCGCGCCAGCGCGGCGTCTCGGGGAAGTCCGCGCCCCGGCGCTCCACGATCACCTCCATCACCTTGGTGTCGCTCTGCTGGATCGACGCGATGTCGGCCAGCCCCATCTCGGTCGAGAACCCCGAGATCCGCTGGGTTGCGCCGGGGCGCTGGATCCGCAGCAGCACGGCGCTGAAGCGGGGGAAGACGAGGAAGGTGAGCCCCGTGGTGGCGAGCATGCCGGCTGCCAGCACGATCCCCGCGAGCGGTGCGCGTGCTCCGATCCGGGCAGCCGGCAGGGCGTCGGGGGCGGCGCGCTGCAGTTCGCGCTCGATGCAGAAGAGGATCAGCGTCCAGGTGGCGACGATCGCGTAGACGGTGAACCACACGCTGAACTGCAGGTCGATCGTCATGACCGCGGCGACGCCTATGTGCATGAGCGAGATCGCGAGGATCTGCAGGTGGTCGCGCGCCCGGTTCGGACCGAAGAGCTTGACGAACTGCACCGCCATGAGCAGGTGGGCGGCGGCGATCATGGGGTCGCCGCTCGCCGCGAGGTAGTCGAGCGGGCCAACGAGCAGCGCGGCGACGCTCCACGCCGCGGTGCTGCGCCGGCTCACCGGGCGGTCGCTGCGCAGGTACGCGAGCCACGGTAGTGCGAGGGCGAGAAACAGCGCGAACGCGCTTCCCTCGGCGGTGGCGAGTGCCGCCATCGACACCGCGGCGAGCAGGTGGATCGAGAGTCGGTAGGCGTGGCTGACCGTCATGGCGTCGCGAGCTCCGGACGCGGCGTGTCGCAAGGGGGGTCGAGCGGCTCGGTGCCGGGGGGGGAGGCCGCGTAGTGGTGGGTGGTGTCCGCCTCGGTGCGGACCGACAGCACGCGTGCCGGCAGCGCGCCGCTGCCGTGGCGTCCGAGCAGCCGGTCGACGAGTCCCGGTTCGCGGGCGGTGACCACGTAGAGCGCGGCGGGTCCGCGCACGCGTTCGAGCGCGCTGCGTAGCAGCTCGCCGTGCGGGTCGTCGCCGGGGGCGAGGCGCGCGAGCGCCTCGAGGGCGCCGAGCTGCGGTGTGGCGGTCGGACCGACCGGTGGCTCGAGCAGCCCCGTGTTCGCGGCGATCACGAGCCGGCGCGGCACCTCGCGTCGCCCGAGTCCGGCGAGCAACGAGGCGGCGAGGTCGGCGACGCGATCGAGAGCGCGATCGGCCTCGCTCGGGGTGCTCGGATCGCGCGCCCGCCGCGGGAGGGGGCCGGGGTCGGTGTCGACCACCACGACCGCCTGCTCGGTGCGCAGCGGCTCGAACTCGCGCACCTGCAGCGCGCCGGTGCGGGCGCTCGAGCGCCAGTGGATCCAGCGCGGCGGGTCCCCGCGGCGGTAGTCGCGCAGCGAACGGAACTCGTCGCCGCCGCGCTGTCGCCGTCCGGCGCGCTGCCGGTCGCCCGTCGCCGGCAGCCGCTCGAGCCACACGTGTGCGGCAAGGGGCCGGATCGCCGGGAGCACGAGCAGCTCGGCGGGCAGCGAGGCGCGCGCATACTTCGTGAAGAATCCGAACGGAAAGCGGGTGCGCAACTCGAAGCCGGACAGGGCGAAGGCGCCGCGGCGCGCGAAGCGATGCCGCACGGTCAGCACCGCCTTCTCGCCGGGCGGCAGGTGGGCGAGCATGCGGCGGGGGCCCGGGGTCCACTCGCCCTCGGGCCCGAAGGGGCCCTCGAGTTCACCGATCTCGATCACCCAGGCCGGCACGAGGCGGCGCGGGTTGTGCACCACGATCTCGAGTTCGGCGGGCTCGCCGGCGAAGACCGCGGCGGGAAGCCGCCGCATGAGCCGCAGCCCCTTGACGTCGAGCTCGCTCAGCACCCCGGAC
>RFJN01000169.1 GCA_003694875.1 Planctomycetota bacterium
GATCCGGGCGCGTACGCGCTCGTCGGCATGGGAGCCATGCTCAGCGCGACGACGCACGCCCCGGTGCTCGCGGTGGTGTTCATCTTCGAGGTCTCGCGCGACTACGCGATCCTGCTTCCGCTGCTGCTCGCCTGCAGCGTCTCCACCCTGGCGGCGCGGCGGCTGCGGCGGCAATCGATCTACGCCGAGGAACTCGGGCGACGCGGGATCGCGTGGGACCAGCCGCCCGAGGGGCGAGTGCTCGAGTCGCTGCGGGTGGGCGACGTGATGCGCGCGCTGCCGCCGGGCGGCGCCGCCGCCCTGCCGCCCGAGGCGGGGCACGTCGCGGTGGTGGGTGCGGGGCAGAGTGCGGCGCAGGCGCTGCGGCGGTGGGAGGAGGGCGGAGGCGGCTCGGTCTACGTGGTCGACGCCGAGGGGCGGCTGCTTGGCGAGATCGGTCCGGAGGAGGAGCGACGCGCGATCGGCTCGGGGCGGTGGCGCACGGGAGGCGCGCTCGAGATTGCGCGCGAACTCGAGCCGCTCGTGCCGGAGCAGAGCCTCATGTCCGCGATCGAACGGCTGTGGCACGAGGAACCCGAGCAGCTTCCGGTCGTGGACGCCGACGGCCGGCTCGTGGGGGTGCTGACCCGGCGCGACGTGCTGGGGGTCGTGGACTCCGAGCTGCTGCGCCGCAACGTGCTGCTCGCCAAGGTGCGCTGGCGTTCGGACGCCGGGTCGGTCACCGATTTCTTCGAACTGCCGTCCGGCTACCGACTCGAGCAGATCCCTGTGCCCGATCGGTTGGTGGGCAAGCGGCTCGACGAGGCCGGGCTGGGGCGTGAGCACGGCGCGATCGTGCTGGCCGTCCTGCGCCGTCGATCCGACGGAGGCCTCGATCGCTTCGTGCCCCGGGGCGCGGACCGCTTCGCACCCGGAGACGTGCTCGTGGTGCTTGGACGGCAGGCCGCGCTCGAGCGCTTGTCGGTCGATCGGTGAGGTGCTGACCGGAGGCGCGCGTCTCGCCGTCGCCGGCGGTCTGGCGCGGCGCGTCATAACTCCGTTGTTGACAATGTGCTGCGGCTGTCCTAGGCTTGCTTCGCTGGTCGGCCGCGGGCTGCAGCGCCCACGCTCCTGGTCGAAACGGGGAGGGAGTCGGCGCCGGCGCGCGGCCGGCAGGATCGAGCAACGGGGGCACACACCGCATGACCACGCAGACACGCATGCCCGGCAGCGCGCGTCTGCGCGACCGCGTCGCCGCCCTGGCGGAACTTGGTATCGACGATCCGCTCAAGCTCGACATCATGGCGCGGCTCATGGCCGAGCCCGGTGCGACGCTGCAGGTGGGCGAGCTGGCCGCGCGGATGGGCAAGAGCCTCGGGGCGGTGCGGCACGCGGTCGCGGAACTCGCACAGCGCGGGCTGATCGAGCACGTGCGCTTCTACAACCGCGAGAGCTGCCGTTTCGCCGCACCGGACAATCTCGCGCTTCGCCTTGCCGATCTGCTGCAGCGCAGTCCTGCCGAGCGTCGCGCCATGCGCTTCGCGCTGCTCAGTCGCCGGCGCTGACCGGTTTCCGGACGCCGAGAGCGCACCGACAGCCGGTGCGACCGCCCCTTGCGGCCGCGTTGCGCGGTCGGGGGACTATGGTACCATGGCGCGGAACTGGCCCGTTCGAAACCCCTTGGGGGGATAGCCCGTTACGCGGAGGCGGGGGCGGAGCATGAGCGCGAAGAAGGCGGCAGCGGCGAAGAAGAAGAGCGCCGGCAAGAGGGCGGCCAAGAAGAAGGCGACGACGCGCAAGAAGGCCACGGCGAAGAAGGCGACGGCCGCCAGGGCCGCGACCACGAAGAAGAAGAGCGCCGCGAAGAAGACGAGCGCGACGAAGAAGACCACGAAGAAGAAGACCGCCACGAAGAAGGCAGCGACGAAGAGCGCCAGCACGAAGAAGGCCACGGCCAGGAAGAAGACGGCGACGAAGAGCGCCGCGAGCGCGACAAAGAAGAAGGCGACGAAGAAGACGGCTGCGACGAAGAAGACCGCTGCCCGCAAGACCGCTGCCGCGAGGCGCTCGACAGCCGCAAGCAGCGCCACCTCGAGCGCGTCGGTCGCTGCCCTCGAGACGCAGCGGGTGGAGTTCGAGGGCCGGATCGCCGAGCTCGAACGGCAGCTCGAGCAGGCGCAGCAGACCGAGGCGCAGCTGCGTACGGCCCTCGAGCGCGCGGAGCACGCGGTGCAGGAGGCGGCCGAACGGGCCGAGCAGCAGGTGCGTGCCGAACTCGAGCAGCGGATCGCCGAACTCGAGGCGCAGCTCGCGAGTGCGCCGACCGACGCCGAGCGGGTGGGGGAACTCGAGCGCGCATTGCGCGAGGCGCAGCAGGCCGAGGCGCAGGCGCGGGCGGCGCTCGAGAACGCCGAGCAGACCGCGCGCGCGGCGGCCGAACTCGCCGAACAGCAGGTCCGCATGGCCGCCGAGCAGGCGCTCGCCGAGACCGAACGCCGCGCGCGCGCGCAGATCCAGCGGCTGCGCGACGAACTCACCCGCCTCAACGGGGA
>RFJN01000170.1 GCA_003694875.1 Planctomycetota bacterium
CCCCCGTGGGCGCCTGCGCGGACAGCGGCTCGAGCAGCGCCGTCGGATCCTCGAGCGCGCGTGCGCTCGGGTAGGTGCCGAGCAGCGGTGTGAGCCGCAGGCCGCGTTCGCGCGCGACCGCGGGCGAGAGCGCGAGCGGGCGCGCGCGATCGAGCCACAGCTCGAGGCCCGCGAGCGGCGCCACGATGGGGTGCATGTGCGGCTCCCGGCGCACCGGTACCCGCAGCGACAGCGGTCCGAGCGGGGTGACGGTGTCGGGGTCGGCGAGCACCGCCTCGAGCAGCCCCACCCCCCACGGCCGCAGCAGCGCGTCGAGTCCGAGCGGCACGAAGCGGGTGCGGGTGGTGCCCGGCTGCTGGCGCAGCACCGGCTCGGCGAGCACGAGCAGACGCCCCCCGCGCTCGAGCCAGCCCGCGATCGCGGCGCGCTCGGGCCCGGTCAGCGGATCGCGTGCGCCCGCGATCCACAGCACATCACCGTCGGTGGGAAGCCGGGACGGATCGGGGTGGCTCGGATCGAGCCGCAGCGTGGTGACCGCGTAGTCGAGCGACTCGAGGCTGCGGCAGGCGCGCTCGATCCGCGCCCTCGGATCGGCCGCGGTGCGGTCGAGCTCGCGGTGCCCGCGCAGCAGCACCACGCGCGGCTGTCGGGGGCGGGTGATCGAGAGCAGCGCGCGCGTGATCGCCTCCTCGCCCCGGAAGCTGCCGCGCCGGGGCGCGCTGCCGAGTGCGGCGGGCTGCGACGTCATGGCCTCGAGCGGCACCTGCCGGCTGCGCGGCAGCGCCCCCCGGGTGCGCGGCGGCGCGGCGAGGATCACCACGTTGGCGCTGCGCAACGTGGTGGGATCGATCCCGAGCGCGCGGCAGATCCGCTCGAAGCGCAGCAGGTCGCGGCTCGGCTGCAGCCGCTGCACCACGAAGCGGTGCGGAGCGGCGGCGGCGTAGCTCTCGAGCAGCCCCTGCAGCGTGGGCAGCCACGGGTGGTCCGGCCGCACGAAGACGTAGGCGGTCACCGGCCCCGGCAGCGCGGCGAGCCGCTCGAGCGCCTTGCGCGTGCGGGGGCTGATCGTGTAGCTCGCGTGCGCGGTGAGATCGAGGCGCACCGGGTGGTGGGCGGCGATGAGGTTGAGCAGCACCGCGATCGCGATCGCCGCGAGCGAGCCGACGAGGTTGCGGCCGAACGCCGCGGCGCGGCCGCCTCGCAGCCGCTCGCGCACATCGCCGAGCCGCGTTGCCGCGAGCGCGAGTAGCAGCGCCGCCCCGATCCCGAGCGGCACGAGCACGCGCAGGTTCCACACCAGTCGCCCGCCGGCGCCGCGGTGCACGAGTTCGAGGTCGATGTGGGCGAACACGAGCCCTGTGAGAAGGCTCGCCGAGCCGAGCACCGCGACCCCACGTTCGATCCAGCGCCGCACCGTCTACCTCCAGCGCTCGCTCTCGACCGCGCGCGTGGCGAAAAACAGCGCGAGTCCGGACGTGGTGAGCAGCAGCAGCACGCGCCGCAGATCGATCACGCCGCGGCTGAACTCGGCGAACGCGGCCGGCAGCGACAGGCCCGAGAGCGCCTCGCGCAGCGGCGCGAGCGTCGGCGAGTCCGCGGGCACAAGCGCCGGCAGCTCTCCGAGCGCGTACGTCCCCGCGAGCAGCACGGCGGCGAGGATATAGGCGACGATCTGGGTGCGCGAGACCGCACTCGCGAGCACACCCACCGCCACCCACGCCGCGCCGAGCAGCGCGGTGCCGAGGTAGGCCGAGAGCACGGGGCCGAAGTCGAGGATCGCCCCGATGCGCGCGAGCGCCTCGGGCACCGCGCGCACGATCCCGTGGCTGCGCAGCGCCCAGAGCGAGGCCGCGAAGCCCGGTGGGCTGGCGTAGTACAGCGCCGCTCCGAGCAGCGCGACGGTGGGCAGCCACAGCGCGAGATAGAGCACGAACGCGCCGAGGAACTTGCCCCAGACCACCTCGGAGGCGCGCACCGGCGCGGTCAGCAGCGGCTCGATCGTGCCGGCTGTGCGTTCGGCGGCGAAGCTGCGCATGGTGATCAGCGGCACGAGCGCGAGCTGCAGGATCCAGAAGAAGCCGCTCGAGAAGAAGATCTGCACGATCGGCACGTTGGGCGTGCGCGCGTACAGCTCGAGCAGCGCCACGAAGAGAAAGCCGTTGACGAGGGCGGAGGCGGCGATCGCGAACCACGCGATGGGGCTGGCAAACAGCTGCAGCAGCTCCTTGTGCACGAGCCCGCGGCGCACCGCGGCGAGCATGCCGCGCAGCGCGATCGCGCCGAACAGCAGCGTCACCCCGAGGGCGAGCACCCGCAGCAGCAGCAGTCGGCTCGCCTCGCTCACGACGCGGTCTCCTCGGGCCCGGAGGCGGCGGCGCCGGTGGTGTAGCGCACGAACAGTTCCTCGAGGCTCGGGCGCTCGGGCCGCAGCTCGCGCACGAGCCAGCCGCGCTCGAGCGCGAGCCGGGCCACCGCCTCGCGCAGATCGCGTCCCGGCTCCGGCTCGATGCGCACCCGGTGGGCACCGCCGCCGAGGTCGGTGCGCTCGATCCGACGCACCCCCACAAGCGCCTCGAGAGCGGCGGTGAGCGCTTCGGCCGGTGCGATGATCTCGAGCCGCAGCGGCAGTCCGCTCGCGTCCGCGTCCCCGGCGCCGGCCTCGATGCGCTGTTCGTGCGCGACCCGCCCGCGGTGCAGGATCAGCACCCGGTTGCAGACCGCCTCGGCCTCGGGCAGCACGTGGGTCGAGAGCACGATCGTGTGCTCGGGGGCGAGCTCGCGCAGCAGCGCGCGCAGGGCGCGCACCTGCTGCGGGTCGAGACCGGCCGACGGCTCGTCGAGCACGAGCACCGGCGGGTCGCCGAGCAGCGCCCCGGCGAGGGCGAGTCGCTGGCGCAGTCCGCGCGAGAGGGTGCCGACGCGCGCCCGGGCGCGCGTGCGGAGTCCGCAGCGGTCGAGCACGCGTGCGATCTCGATGCGCGCCGCACGGCGGCCGAGACCGACGAGGCGCGCGCGAAAGCGCAGCCACTCGCGCACCCGCAGGTCGTCGTACAGCGGTGCGCGCTCGGGCAGATAACCGATCGCGGCGCGGGCGCGCGTGGCGGTGGGCCCCACGGTGCGACCGGCGACCGTGACGCGCCCGCTCGTCGGCGGCAGGTAGCCCGCGATCACCCGGAGGGCGGTGGTCTTGCCCGCGCCGTTGTCGCCGAGCAGGCCGAGCACCTCGCCGCGGCCCGCCTCGAACGACACGCCCGCGAGCGCGATCGTGGGGCCGAACCGCTTCGTGATGTCCTGCACACGCAGCATGGAGCGTCGACCGTCGGTCCGCCGGGCCTCGGCGCGCCGGCGCGGGCGATCATAACCCGTTGCTGTGTCGCAGACAAGGCCTTGCGCGGGAGGGGCTTCGGAGGGAGCCGGCTTTGCGCCCCGGTGCGCGGCGGGGTACGATCCGGCCCATGGATCGGGCGGCGGACGAGACGACGGCGAGGACCGAGCCGCCGCGCAGGCGGTACTCGATCGCGGGGCTGTTCGGACGCGGGCTGCTCATGGGGGCGGCCGACGTCGTGCCGGGCGTCTCGGGCGGGACGCTGGCGCTGATCCTGGGGATCTACACCGCCTTCATCGACGCGCTCGGGTCGCTGAACCTGCGCTGGGTGCGACCGCTCGTGCTGTCGTGGTTGCGGCCCGGGGCGGAGGGGCGCGCGCACCGGCGGATCGCGTGGCTGCATCTCGGCGCGATCCACTGGCGGTTTCTGCTGGCGCTCGGCGCCGGCATGGGGACCGCGATCGCGATCGGCTCGCACACGATCCCGCGGCTGCTCGAGACCCACCGCGGCGAGACGCTTGCGGTCTTCTTCGGGCTGATCCTGGGCAGCGTGCCGCTGCCGGCGCGGCTCGTGCCGCGCTGGGGCGTGCTCGAGCTGTTCGTGGCGGCCGCGGCGTGCGCGCTCGCCGCCTGGGTCACGGGGCTGCCGGCGCTGCAGCTCACCCACGCGCTGTGGTTCATCTACGTGAGTGGTGCGATCGCGATCTGCGCCATGGTGCTGCCGGGGGTGAGCGGCTCGTTCATGCTGCTCGTGCTCGGGCAGTACGCCTACGTGGTGGGCAGCATTCCGGCGCGGCGCTTCGGGGTGCTCGCCGTCTTCGCGCTCGGCGTGCTCAGCGGCCTGCTCGGCTTCGCGCGCCTGCTGCGCTTTCTGCTGCACCGCCACACCGGCCCCACGCTTGCTGCCCTTACCGGCTTCATGGTGGGCGCGCTGCGAGCGGTCTGGCCGTTTCAGCGCCCGGTGGGCGAGGTGGTGGAAGGCAAGCAGCTGTTCGTCGCGGTCTGGCCCGGGCAGTTCGGGGGCGACGCGGTGCGGGTTGCGGTGTGCGCCGCGATCGGTCTCGTGCTCGTGCTCGCGCTCGAACGCCTCGCGAAGGCCCGCGAACACGCACACGCCACGGCCTGAGACGCGACCCGGCGAGCCGAACTCCCGCGCTCGCGGGCCGGCCCGCACCACCTTGCGCCGCTCGTCGCCGCTCCCCCCGTGGGGAGGCTCGCGAACTCGGCACGTCGCCGGGGCCGGGCGAGCGGGAACGACGCAGCCCGGAATCCCGGGGAGCCACGGTGGGGGCCTGCGGTGGCGGGGCGAGGCCGGGAGCGTGCTCGACAAGGGCGCGCCCCGCGCCGTGCGCGGCCGGCCGGACGCGGCACGAGCCCGCCGCGCTGGCCTCGTGCCGGGGGCGGTTGCGGGACCGCTTTGCTCGGGGCTATCCTGCGCGCACTGCGGAGGGGGCCGGAGGGGGAGAGCATGGGACGGATCGGAGGCCGGCTGTGGGTGGGGCTCGTGTGTGCGGCGATGCTGCTCGTCGCGACACCGCGGGCGGGGGCGCAGACCGCCGAGGTGGCGCGTGCGCTGCGGCGCGCCGAGGCGCAGCTCGCGGTGAACGATTTCGCCGGGGCGCGGCGCTTCGTGGCCCTCGCCGAGCGGCGCGCGCCCGCGATCCACAGCCCCGAGCGGCGCGCGGCCATGCTCGAGCGCGTCGAGCGCATGCGCGCCCGGATCGACGAGGTGGAGTCGGCGTACTGGCGCGCCGAGGCGGTGCGGTTTCTCGACCGCGCGCGCAAGGCGCGTGCGCGCGGCAACGGGCCGCGGATCGACCGACTCGTGGGCCTGTTGATCGCCCGCGCCGAGGCGGCCGCCCGTCGCAGTCCCTTGCCCGCGGTGCGCAAGGAACTCGAGGCGCAGGTCGCACGTGCGCGCAAGGAGCTGCTGCCGGTGCCGGCGCCCGCGCCGCCTCCCGCGCCGGAGCCGCCGCCGGCCGCCACCCCACCGGCGACGCCGCCTGCTGCCGCGCCTGCGCCTCCCGCCACACCGCCCGCTGCGCCGGCAACGACGCCGCCCGCTGCACCGCCGCCGCCCGCCGGCGCCGAGCCGCAGCCGGAGCCCGCACCCGCGCCCACACCGCCGACGCCGAAGGGCGCTGCGGATTCGGCCGGCCCGCCTGCGCCGGAGCACGCCGGGCCTTCGGCCGGACCGGCGCGGCCCGCTGCGGAGCCGGCGACACCGTCGGGGCCGGGACTCGGCCCGGAGATCGCGGCGATCGAACCGATCGGGCCGGGCGCTGACGCTCTCAAGGCGCACTGGCTCGCCTACCTCGCGCGCAGCGGCGCGAGGCCCGTGGTGTGGCGGCACGACAGCGCGCCGCCTCCGGCCGGCAGCCCCGTTCTCGTCGGCCCGCTCGTGCCGGCTGCCGGCTTCCGCTCGCTCGACGGGCCGGTGCTGCGCTTCGGGCAGCAGCTCGTGGTGCTGCGCAACGCCGAGGGGATCTTCCACCCCGACGCGATCGAGGCGCAGCTCGGCGAGCCGATCGGGCTCGCCGGCTGGGTGCGGGGGCGCACCGGGGTGGTGCGGATCGACGAGGCGGGCCGTCCCGTGCCCGGCTCGGCGCGCGAGGCGGTGGCGCTGGAGATCGCGGGGCTGTGGAGCGATGATGCCTTTCTCGAGACCGAGGCGCTCGTGCCGCCCGACGCCCCGGCGCCCGACGGTCGCTGAGCGGCGGCGGCGGCGCGCGCCCCGCGGTGGTGTGGGAGGGCCGCCCTCGTGTCAGCGCAGGAGTCCGCCGGGTCGCGTCCGCCGTTCGAGCCGTCGTGCCGGGCGATCCAGCGGCGTCTGATCGCCGACCGCTACCAGCGCGACGCCCCGAGCGTGGGGGCGTGGCTGTGGCGGGTGGCGGGCAACGTCGCCCTCGCCGAGGCGCTGTACACAGACGGGCTCGGTGCGCTCGAGCAGCGACTCGCCGGTCTCGAGGGGGTGCGCGTCGAGCGGACCGAGACCGCCGCGGGGCCTGCCGCCGCGGTGCTCACCCTCGGACGCCCCGGTGACTGCGGCGCCGATCCCGACCGCGAACGCGAGCGCTTCGACGCATTTCTCGCGCGCCTCGCCGCGCTCGCCGAGCGGGGCAAGGGGCGCGAGGCGGTCGGGCGCTGGCGCGAGCGCTTCTACACGCGCATGGCGCGCTGGGAGCTGCTGCCCAACTCGCCCGCGCTCATGAACGCGGGCCGCGCGCTGCAGCAGCTCTCGGCCTGCTTCGTGCTGCCGATCCCCGACCACCTCGAGGGGGTGTGCTACGCGCTGCGCGCCGCGGCGCTGATCCACAAGTCCGGCGGCGGCACCGGATTCTCCTTTGGCAGGCTGCGGCCGGCGGGCGATCCGGTGCGCACGACGGCCGGGGTGGCGGCGGGCCCGGTGCGGCTGCTCGGTCTGTTCGACGCGCTCACCGACGTGATCAAGCAGGGAGGGACGCGGCGGGGGGCCAACATGGGAATCCTGCCCGACACCCACCCCGATCTCGAGGCGTTCATCGAGGCCAAGCGCGAACCGGGGCTGCTCGAGAACTTCAATCTGTCGGTGGGCGCGAGCGACGCGTTCATCGAGGCGGTGCGTCGGGGCGGCCCGTGGGAGTTGCGGCACCCGCGCAGCGGTGCGGTGCGCCGGCGCGTCGAGGCGCGGGCGCTGTTCGACGCGATCGCGCAGGCCGCCTGGGCCGGCGGCGATCCGGGGCTGGTGTTCCTCGATCGGCTCAACGAGCCGGGCTCCAACCCGACCCCGGCGCTCGGTCGGATCGAGAGCACCAACCCGTGCGGCGAGGTCGGCATGCTGCCCTACGAGCCGTGCACGCTCGCGAGCCTGAACCTCGCCGCCTTCTGCGAGGGCGAGGTGGGGGCGGGGCGGCTCGACGAGCCGCGGCTGCTCGAGGCGGTGGCCGACGGGGTGCGGCTGCTCGAGGACATGATCGAGGTCAACCGGTATCCGTTGCCCGAGATCGAGCGCATGGCGAAGGGCAACCGGCGGATCGGGCTCGGGGTCATGGGCTGGGCCGAGGCGCTGATCCACCTCGGGCTGGGCTACGACAGCGACGAGGCGGTGGCGTACGCCGAGAGGCTCATGGAGCGGATCGAGCACGCGGCGCTCGCCGCCTCGGAGGCGCTCGCGCGCGAGCGCGGGGTGTTCCCCCACTGGCCGGGCAGCGTCTACGATCCCGAGGCGCCGGTGTTCGCGGGGCGGGCGCTGCGGCCGCGCCACTGTGCGCGCACCACGATCGCGCCCACCGGCACGATTGCGCTTGCGGCGGGGCTGCACGGTGGGGGGATCGAGCCGCTGTTCGACCTGGTCTACGAGCGGCGCACCGCCGCGGCGCTCGAGGCGCTCGGTCGCGGCGAGCCGCCGCCGGAGGGCGAGGTCTATCGCGAGGTGAACCCGCACGCGCTCGCGCTCGTGCGGGCGCGGCTCGGCGAGGCGCAGGCGCGGGCGTTCGAACAGCGTCTGCTCGCGGGGGCCGAGCCGCCGTGGGGGCTGCCCGACGAGCTCGCGCGGCTGCTCGTCACCGCGCACCGGATCCCGTGGCGCCGGCACGTGCAGATGCAGGCGGCGTTCCAGGCGCACACCGACAACGCGGTCAGCAAGACGATCAACCTTCCGCACGAGGCGAGCGTCGAGGACGTGCGGCAGGCGTATCTGCTCGCGCACGAGCTGCGGTGCAAGGGGGTGACGATCTATCGCGACCGCAGTCGCCCCCTGCAGGTGCTCACGCGCGGGGGCTGCGACGCGGAGGCGGGCGAGCGCTGTCCCTTGTGAGCGGTCCGGTGGCGCTCACAGCACCCGGTGCAGTTCGCGCACCGGGATCTCGCCGCGCGCGGCGAGACGCACCGCCTGCGCGCGGATCGTGTCGCCGCGTGCGGCGGCGAGCGCGCTCGCGAGATCGCCCCCGGGGGCGAGCAGCCGTTCCCGCTCGTGCTGCTCGAGCGCGCTCACCTCGAACAGGGGCCGCAGCCCCCGGGTGCCGGTGTGCCGACACGCCGGGCAGCCCAGCCCCTGGCACCAGGCGCCCTCGGTGTCGGTCCCCTCGAGGCAGGTTGCCACCGCGGCGCTGAGTTCGATCGGCAGCGCCACCTCCTGCCGGCAGTCGGGGCACACCTCGCGCACGAGCCGCACCGCGATCACCCCCTGCAGCGCCGCGGGCACGAGGCCCGCTCGCAACGGCAGCTCGTCGAGATAGCGTGCCGCGCTCGGCACGTCGGGCAGCGCGAGCGAGTAGAGCACGAGCGTGCCCTCGGCCGCGCCGCGCACCGCGCGGGCGCAGGCGGCGCGCCCCGGCAGATCGTCGAAGCCGGCCACCGCCGGACCGAGCCGCAGCGCCGCGTCGACCCACAGCTCGTGCGGCAGCGTGTCGAGCTCCGGCGGCCGGATCACCACCACCTCGTCGCTCCAGTTCTGCACCGAGCGCTCCACCGACACCGTGCGGCGGCCCGCGGCGGCCGCCTCGTGCACGAGTGCGCGGTAGACCGTCGTCTTGCCGTTGCCCGGTTGTCCCACGAGGGCGACGAGCCCTCGCTCGGCCCCGAGCAGCGCCCGCACGCGCGCGAGATCGCCCGCCTCGAAGCCGAGCGAGTCGAGGCTGCGTGCGCACACCCCGAGCGGGCACAGCTCGATCGCCGCCTGCAGCCCGCGCAGCGTCGGCACGACCACGAGCTCGAAGTCGCGCGTCTCGCCGCCCACCTCGTAGCGGAAGCTTGCGGTCTGCGGCTGCTGCGGGCGTCCGGTGCCGAGGCCGGCGAGCCGCTGCAGGTGGGCGAGCAGCCGCTGTCCGCTGCCCGCGCCCTCGGCGCCGGTGCGCAGCAGACGGCTCGGCAGCCGGCCGCGCTGCGGGTTGGGGAAACCGAGCGCCTCGAAGCGATCGGAGCGCACGTCGAGCACGAGGCGCACGAGCCCGCGCGCGGCCGCCACGTCGAGCAGCGGGCCGAGCAGGTCGGCGCCGTCGCCGGCGAGCGAGAGCAGCGGCAGGGTGGGCGCGCTCGGCGGCTCCGGCTCGGGCGGGACGGCGGCGCGCTGCAGCGGATCGGTGTCGGTGCGCATGAGGGGG
>RFJN01000171.1 GCA_003694875.1 Planctomycetota bacterium
CCGCTCGACGGCCCCGCACGCTACTGGCGGCTGCGCGGCGCACGCGGCAAGGTCGGGGTGATCTCGGCGGTCAGCGACACCCATTTCTGCGACCGGTGCAACCGCGTGCGGCTCAGCGCCGACGGGCGGCTCAAGCTGTGTCTGTTCGGAGACGCGTGGGTCGATCTCCGCGCCGCGGTCCGCACCGCAGCGCCCGCGGCGCTGCGCCGCGAGGCGATCGAGCGCGCCCTCGCGCTCGCCATGGCGCGCAAGCCCGAGAAGATGGCCGGCTTCGCCGACTTCTCGATGATGGCGATCGGCGGCTGAGCCGCTCGCTCACCGCATCTGGAAGCGCCGGTTCGCCTCGAGCAGGAAGTTGAGCAGCAGGTTCTGCAGCGCGAACTCGTCACGCCGGGTGTGCTGCTTGCCGAAGTGCGACAGCACGTGCAGCACCCGGCCGCCCGCGATCGCCTCCGGCCGGCCGCGCAACGCCTGCCGCTCGCCGCGCACCCCGCCGCCGGGCAGGAACGTGATCGCGACCGCACGCTCCTCGCGCCCGCCCTCCTTCGCGAGCGCGTCGCTCTCCATGAGCACCGTCACGCTCGGATCGAGCACGTGGATAAACGGGCTGTCGTCGTCGATCGTCCACACGCGCGTGATCCCGTCGCGCCCCCCCGCCGCGTCGTCGTCGGCCCCGCGTGCCACCGTGCCCGTCGTTTCGCCCTGCTGGCTGCGGCGCGCTGCCGCCGGATCGAGAAACACCCCCCGCAACAGCGGGTGGGTCGCCGCGCCACGTGCCGGGGTCACCTCGACCACGCGGTGCTTCATCATGGCGCCGGTGCGAACCTTCTTCGGCCAGGCGCGCTCGAGCATGTCGGCGAGCCCCCAGTCCTCGCTGAACAGGTAGCCGCCCGCCTCCACCCACGCCTTGAGGCGCGCGACCGCGTCGGCGGAGAAGCTGTGGTTGCGGATGATGTGCACATCGCAGCCGGTACACTGCGTCATGCGGTTGGTGGTCGGTCCCCCCGACGGCTTGCACTTCGGGCACACGCAGTGGTCGTGGATCTGCACGCAGGTGAGCAGGATCACGAGCGCCTGCTTCAGGTCGCGCTGCTTCTTCTCGATCTCCTTGCGCGTGACGACGATGTGGGGCACGTTCATGTCGTTGAGCACCGCGTCCATGTCGTCGTAGTTGCACCGGCGCCGATCGCCCTCGCACTCCGCGATCACCACCCAGACCTGCTCCGGCCGGAGCTTGCGCAGCGCCCCCACCTCGTCCCAGCGGGTGGGCGGCATCTCGTCCACCACCGTGCCGGTGCTCTCGCCCTCGCGCTTGCGACGCGCGAGCCCGTCCTTGCGCGCCTCTTCCCACCACTTGGCCCAGTTGGAGGCCGCGCCCAGGTCGGCGCCGGTGAGCGACTGCAGCCCGGCCACGAGCCGGCGCACGAGTTCACCGCCGCGCCGCTCGTACTTCTGGTACGCCCAGATCAGCACGTCCACCGCCTCGACCGACTCGATCTGGCCGAGCTGGTCGGCTGCCATGAGCCGCAGCTCGTCGCTGCCCTTGTCGAGCACCGGCCGCAGCACCACCTCCGGGACGTGGCGCGAGCGGTTGTTCTGCAGCGCGAACAACAGATCCCGCCCGATGCGCTTGTCGCGCACGATCGTGCGCGCCAGCTCACCGAGCGCCTCCTCGTCGGTCAGCGAGGCGGCGCCGTCGAGCAGCCGCCAGTAGATGCGTTCGGCGCCGGGCGGGGTCTTGCGCGCATACGTGAGCAGCACCCGGGCGGCGTCGCGATCACCGATCGAGACAAGCCGGGCCACCGCAGCCTCGACCGCCGGAATGTTGCCCTGCCGCGCCGCCGCCTTCAGAGCCGCCTCCGCCTCGCGCACCGGCTTCGAGAGCGCAAGCGCCCCTCCGACAGTGACGAGCAGCACCACCAGCGCCCCGATCCAGCGTGTCGCTCCCCGACGCTTCATGGACGATCCTCCTGCAGCCGGCGGCCCGGTCCTCCGAGCGGGCAGGGTAGCCCCCGCGGCGCGCGCGGGCAACCGCTCCCCTCGTGTATAGCCGGGCCGGCGAGACGATCGTGCCGGCCGTCTGTCGGTCCCCGCCACGGCGCCGCCGGTGGGCCCGTACCGTTGACACGCCGCAGCGGCCGCCGACAATGGCCCACATGGACGAGCCCACCTTCGACGCCGCGGCGCTCGAGGCCGAGACCGAGCGCCTGTTCGGGAAGCTGCGCGAGTGCGGCTGGAGCCGCGCCGAATGCGCGCTGTATGCCCCCCTCACCCTCGAGGTGCGTGAACTCGCCGCCCGACGCAACGCGGTGATCCTCGCCCACTCGTACATGACGCCCGACCTGCAGGCCGGTATCGCCGACTACACCGGCGACTCGCTCGGGCTGAGCGAGATCGCGCGCGACACCGACGCCGACACGATCGTGTTCTGTGGCGTGCGGTTCATGGCCGAGACGGCGAAGATCCTCTCGCCGGACAAGACCGTGCTGCACCCCGCGCCCGATGCCGGCTGTTCGCTGAGCGAATCGATCACCGCCGAGCAGGTGCGCGCGCTGCGAGAGCGCTACCCCGACGCAGCCTTCGTGTGCTACGTCAACACCTCCGCGGCGGTGAAGGCCGAGTGCGACGTGTGCGTGACCTCGGCCAACGCCCTCGCGGTCGTCGACGCGCTCGAACACGACCGCATCGTGTTCCTGCCCGACCGCTACATGGCCGAGAACATCCGCGCCCACACCGACAAGGAGATCATCGGCTGGGACGGGGTGTGCATCGTGCACGAGCAGTTCACCCCCGAACGGGCCCGCGCCTGGCGAGCCGCGCACCCCGATGCCCACATGCTCGCGCACATGGAGTGCACCGCCGCCACCGTCGGGCTCGCCGACCTCGCCGGCGGCACGGGCGACATGGTGCGCTACGTGCGCGAACACCCCGAGGTGCAGGAGTTCATGCTCGTGACCGAGTGCGGTCTGAGCGACCGGCTGCGCATGGAGTTTCCCGACCGGCGGTTCATCGGGACCTGTGCGCTGTGCCCCCACATGAAGCGGGTCGAGTTGCGCGGGGTGCTCGCGTGCCTGCGCGCGCCCCGGCCCGAACAGATCGTCGAACTCCCCGAGTCGGTGCGTCGTCGCGCGCTGCGTTCGCTCGAACGCATGTTCGAACTGACGCGCCGCGGCCGCGACGCCTCGCGACCGCTGTCCAACACCGGCGATCGTTCGGCGCAGCCGGTGCCGTCCGCCCCCTGATCCAACCGGAACGCCGGCCGCCACAGCGCCGCGACGCCCCCCCCCGGCTGCGGCGCGTCGTACCGGCCGCTGCCGGTACACCGGCTCAGTCGAGTTCCTCGAGCAGCCGCTGCGCCCGCCGGCGCGCGGCCCGCTGCTCGGGCACGCAATCGGGCAGCGCGTCGACCGGCATCTGCAGCGCCTTGTGCAGCGCCGCCCGGTAGGCGGCGTCGCCGCGCTCGGGCCGCAGCACCACGATCGCGTGCACGATCGTGTTCTCGATGTAGCGCGGGTGCTGCGCGAGCGCGCGGCGTGCGTGCTCCTTCGCACGATCGTCGTCGCCGCCCGCGATCCCGGGCGCCTTGTGCAGAAACTCCGCGAGCACGCGATCGGGACCGCCATGGAAGAAGTCGCGATCGAGCGCGACGAGCCGTTCGAGGCCGCGACGAAACCGCTTCGCGGCCCCCATGCGGGAGAAGATCGATCGGTAGGGAATGGCCGCTCCGTAGCTCAGCGTCGTCCAGTAGAACACGCCCCGCGACGCGGCGTCGATCTGCGACCACGCCCCGTCGAGTGCATCGTAGTCCGGCCACCGGCGGCCGGCGTGCGCCGCGAGCCAGCGCACCCCGTCGTCCACCGCGCGCGTGAGGACGCGCTCGGCGGCGTCCTCGTCCTCCCGGCGCAGCCACGCGGTCGCGAGGAAGTAGCGCGCGCGCAACAGCGCCGCCACCGTCGCGGCGTCGTCGTGCCCCTGCGCGCGGCGCGCCTCGAGCTGGCGCACCACCCACTCGCTGCTGCCGCGGTCGCGTCGTGCGTCGAGCAGCCGCTGCAGCTCGGGCTCGGCCGGCGCGGCGTTCGCGGGTCCCGCTGCGGTCGCCAGCATGACCGCAGCGAGCAGCACGGCGGCATGCCAGCGTAAAAAGCTCACGCCCCTTCCCGCCGCTCGGAGGCGAACGCACGCTCCACCCAGCCGAGCGCCATGACCGCCCGCGACCAGCCGCAGGTCGTGGCGGCGAGAAGGGCTGCTTGCTCGAACTCCGATCGCGTGAGCCCGAACGCGGCCCCCTTGCGCACGTGCGCCCGGGCGCTCGAATCGAGCCCCGCCCCCACCGCGAGACCAAACTTGACGAGTTCCCGCTCGCGCCCGCTCAGCGGACCGGCCGCGGCGGTGGCGCGCTGCAGCGCCTCGTAGGCGCCGGTCACCTCCGGAAAGCGCGCCGCGATCTCGCGGTAGCGCTTCGGCGGCGGCGGCACCCGATCGCTCGCCGGTGCCATGGGTTCCCTCCCTGTGCCTGTCCCGATCGGCCATGGTAACCCGCCGACGCCGCGGCGCCAGCACGCGCGAGGCGAGCGGTGCGGCCGGTTCCGTGCCCGGCGCGCTAGTGACGCCCGAACTCGACCGAGCGCAGCACCGCGGCGACCTCGGGCACCTCGTCGTCGGTCTCGGCGTGACCGGGGGTGAAGAACATGAACACCACGACGTGCCGACGGCTCTCGATCACCACCTGATCGTGGCGCACCACCACGCCGTCGTGGTCGTACAGCCCCACGATGTGCTCACCGAGAAAGAGTCCGAGCTGCACCGTCTCGCGCCGTGCGATCCGGTAGTGCGCGAGCTGCTCGAGCTGCCGACGGGCCGCCGGAGCGACCACGTCGTACGGCTCCTCGACGCGATCGAACAGGGTCAGATCGAACCGCCAGATACCGACCGCGTCCGGACGCGGATCCCGGAACGTCCAGAAGCCCTCGTCTTCGCGCTTCGCCTCCCAGCCGAGCGGGAAACGGAGCGCGATCCCGCTCTGCTCGTCCCGAAAGTGCCCGCTGAAGCTGAGCTGCTCTCCCGGCTGCGGCGGTAGGTCGATACGGCGGGCCGCCCCCCTCGTGGCCGTCTCGTCCGGCCTGTCCGAGGCGGCCGGACCCGGCGTCTCGGCCGCCGCGGCTTCGAGCGCGCGAGCGAGCTGGCCCGCGCGTCGCCGCCGTCCCGCCTCGCGGCTCTCGCGCAACGCGGTACGCAGCCGTCGCTCCCAGACGGACTCGCCGCCGGCGAGCAGCACGTCCCGCACCTGCCGCAGCTCGATGTGCACAAGCCCCCGACCGACCCGCAGCGTGAGTTCGCTCGGCTCGACGTCGAGCAGCTCTCCCTGCACCTCCTCCCCGTTGAGCAGCACCACCGTCGCGGCCCGGGCCGCACCCGGCAGCGCCGCGAGCAGGAGCACCGACGTGAGCGCCACCCACCGTCTGCCGGAGAGGGTGTACCGGGTCGCCGCCGCCATCACCGTCCCTCCTCGTCGGTTTCCGCCGCTTGCGCCGACGCGGTGCGGTCCGAACGGTCGTTGGGCGCAACCGTCCCGAACGCATCCGGCGGCAGACCGAACGCGAGCGCACGGCGCAAGCGCTGCGCAATGGTCAACCGACTCTGGCCCTCGGCGATCGGCGAAAGCCCCGTACCGGGGTGCGGTGCCTCCTCGGGACCCGCCACGCCGATCTTCTGATCGAGAAGACTCGGACCGAAGCTGCCCTGGAACGACAGCACGCCAAGCACGCTTGCGAGAATGAGCACGCCACCGATCAGAAGCAGCGCACCGAGCTTGCGCCGGGGAGCGTCCACACTCGGCTGCCGCATGCTGCGTGCTCGCTGCTGGCGACGGATCCGTTCCCGCAGATCGGCACGGTCGCCGTCGTCGAACGCGAGCGTGCCCCCCGAATCGAAGGCGGCCATGCCCGAGGACAGTCCGGCCGAGATCTCGCCGGTCTCGCTACCCGCCGACGCCTCCCCCGGCGCCCGGTACGTGCCGGACGAGCGCGGTGGCTCGAATCCGCCCGACGCCGCGGCGGGATCGGGCTTCGCGGTCTGCGTGGGCAACGAGGGGCGCTCGAACGCTCCGGAGGCGAGTTCGATCTGCATCGCGTCGCGCTCCGCACCGTTGTCGCCGCCCACGACGTCGCTGAGGGCAGGAGCGCTCGCACTCGAGTTCTGTGTGTTCGCCGCGACCTGCAGATCGATGCCGAAACCGTACGCGCTGCCGGTCATCGTGTCCATGCCGCGCGGTGGCGTGAGTTCGTGCTCCGGTCGGTCGTCGAGCAGCGCGTAGACGTTCTCCTCGCTGTCGCCCGGACGCAGGTGCTCACCCGTCGAGTCGCCTCCGGACTCCTCCCGGCTCGCGGGATTCAGGAAGCTGTCGAGTTCGAGTGGATCCATGGCCCTCTCCCCGTGCTAGCTCTCGTCCGGACCACCCCGCCCGTCGAGCACCGCGCGCAGCAGCGCCTCGAGCCGCTCGCAGCGTCGTTCGAGCCGCTCGAGGCGCTGCTGCCCCTCCGCTTCGATCCGCTGCACACGCCGCTCGAGCGCCTCGAGATAGGCGGCGAACGCGCGATCCACCGCGGGCTCCCCAGCGCCCTCGCGCTCGTGCGTCAGCCCGCGTCGGACCCGTTCGAAATCGAGCCCCTCGCGCAGCAGCACACCCGGCGCGCCGCCCGCACGCTCGCCTTCCCGCAGCAGCGCGAGCAGGAAGTGTCGCGTTCCGATCTCCCGATCCCCGAGGCGATCGGCCTCCTCCACGGCGTACTCGAACACACGCCGGGTGGCGCGAGAGAAGATCGTCCCCCCCGCGGCCGTGCGCACTTCGCCTCGCGTATTCGCCGAGACCGCCTGCCGGATCTCGGCAGGCGGCACCGCGAATCGCTCGAGAAGACCGCAGAAGCTCGAATCCGCGGCGGCCGACAGCGCCTCGAGCAGGTGCGCGGGTTCGACGTACGCCGCGCCCGCCCTCGTCGCCAGCGCCCAGGCACGCTCGATCGCCGACCGTGCTCCCACGCCGAACCGTTGAAACATGGCCCTCCCTCGGCCGTTGGCCACCGCGCCCCCACCGATGGATTCCGATGCGCCGGCGCGCCGCGCCGCCCCTACGGCACCGCCTCGACGTAGCGGATCTCGGGCAACGCTTCCTTGAGTCGCTGCTCCACCCCGAGCTGC
>RFJN01000172.1 GCA_003694875.1 Planctomycetota bacterium
CCGCGCCGCCGCCATTGCCCGAGTTGTTGTTGTTGTTGTTGTTGTTGTTGTTGTTGTTGTTGTTGTTGTTGTTGCCCGGGTTGCCGGCGTTCGTGTTCCCGCCGGCGCTGCCGCCGCTGCTACCCGTTGTCGCATTGGGGTCGGGACGCGGAGGCAGGGTTCCGCTCGGGCCCCCCGAGCCGCCCGCGCACCCCGGGCAGGTTACCGCCAGCATGGCGAGCAGTGCGAGCGAGACGAAGAGGCTTCGAACGCTGGCGGAGGCGATGGTGGCCATGGGTCACGACTCCCCGGAGATCGACCGCATGCCGCCATCCTAGGGGTGAGGACGGCAAGATCAATGGCGGGGGAAGTGCACCGCAGCGAAAGGCGCTCGATTGAATCGATCGGTTGGCTTGTATGACGCGGTGTGTCAGGGTGTTGCGTTCGAACGGTGTTGCCGTGTGGCGGATTCGACGCTAGCATGCGTCCCTGCAACGAGGCGGGGAGCGACCGGTATGGGGTCGAACGTCGGCGGTCGTGCGGCGCTTGCGCTGGTGTGTGCGCTGCTGTCGGTCGCGGGCTGTGCGCGCTCGGGCGGTGGCGGAGCCGGTGCGCACGCGGGCGCGAGCGGTGCGGCCGGACAGGGCACGGGCGTGCTCGCGCAGCGGGCGGCAGCGTTCGAGGACCGCATGCAGCGGTTGCACCTCGGGCAGTTTGGCCTGGTGGCCGACGTGAAGCTCGATGCAAGCGGCCAGGTGATCGCTCGCGGGGGCCCGAGCCGGCCGTTGTGGACGGGCGTGTATGCAGCGGCACAGGCCATGCGCTGGAAGGCGACGCGCGATCCCGCGGCGCATGCCGCCATGGAGCGTGCGCTGTGGTCGTTGCACCACCTCGCGCAGATCGTGGGGATCCCCGGTGTGATCGCGCGCGGCTACGACGTGCCGAGCCTCGAACCCAACGGGATCCCCGCCACGACACCGGGCTACGTGGGCTACAACTACGACCGCGGAAAGCCCTCGCGCGACCAGTACACCGGCTGGTTCTTCGGGCTGGCGATCGCCTATGACGAGGTGACCGATCCCGCCCTGCGCTCGGCGTTGCAGGACGATTGCCGCGCGATCGCGCAGCTTCTCGAACAGCACGACCTCGCGCCGGTGGTCGCCTGGGACGGACGGCAGCAGGAACTGTTCGACCTCAACCCCGGCGCGACGCGGGCACGCACGATCACGCCGCAGGAGTGGGCGCGGGTCGACGACTTTCCGCTCAACCTGATCGTGAAGGCGGTGCCCTACGACCCGCAGATCGCCGCGGCGCTCGCGCAGATCCAGCTCCCGCCGGTGCGCGCCGGAGAGGCGGCGCGTGCGGTCATGTTCCTGACCGTGGCCGCGTACGTGACCGGAGATCCCGCGATCCGCGCCTACCGGGACCGGCTGCTGTGGGGGCCGAAGGACTTCGCGACCGTGGTCTCCCGCTACACGCTTGTGTTCGACGACGCCTGCAACGGCCGCAACATGGCGGCGGTGCGCACGATCCTCGGCGATCTCGGCACGACCGTCGCGCGCTTCGTCGACATCCTGCTGCAGGCGCAGGGCCGCAGTGCGTGGGTGCGAGCGCTCGCCCAGCCGCTCGTGGGCGGGATCACCTCGTGGATCATGAACCAGGTCGTCGACCTGTTCGAGTTCCTCACCAACCCGAACAACCAGCAGCGGATCGATCGCGTCCGGCGCAACCTCGCGCTCGCCTCGACGCTGCTGCGTCTGGTCGGCTACGGCGGACTCGCGGACGAGATCGACCGGTTCCTCCACACCTACGGACCGCACCTCAACCGGCAGGGATTGCGGGAGCTCGCCGACGCCATGCGCGCCTACAACGGCTTCAACCTGAGTCTCCTCGCCGACGTCGGGGTGCTCGCGGTCGAGCAGGATCCGGCGATCCGCGCGATCTTCCAGGACGAACTCGATCGCCGCTGGTGGTATGTCCGGACCGAGAAGAACGCGTGGTTCAACGTGCTGCACGCCCGCTACGGCAGCGCCCCCGGACCGCAGGACCTCCCCGACGCGATCGAGAGCCTGCGCCGCTACTGGAGCGATCCGTGGTTGTGGTCGGTCGACAACTCGGGCTGGCCGGGGCTGCGGGTGACCGTGTGGCCCGACCGCTTTGGCCGGGTGGGCAACCGGGCCGCCGAACCGGTCGCGTTCCCGATCGACGTGCGCCAGCCGCACCTGTTCCCCTGGCAGAACCACCCGCGCGAGATCGTTTCCCGCGGCCACGACCCCGACGTCAAGATCGCGCCGCTCGGCTACCTCGCACCGTACTGGTTCGCTCGCGAGATGGGCGCGCTCGGCCCGGCGGACTGAATTGCCACCTGCCGGGGCGACGCCGCCCACCGGGGCGCGCCGGTGGCGCCGCCGGGTGAGGCCGGCAGCCCGCACGTGGTCCGATGCGCATGGCTGCCCGTTGCGCGCCCCTGCCGTCCCCGATACTCTGGACCTGTGGGGCGTTTGACCAGGGCGGGAGGGGACGGCCATGCAAGGCAAGTGGGTCGGCCGGTGCCGGGCGCTGGCGTTCGGGGTACTCCTCACGGTGGGGACCGGGATCGCGCACGCGGCGGGAGACGCCGAGCGGCCGATCCGCACCGACCGCGACGGTGTCTACGAGGCCGGGCCGTGGCGCTACACGTTGCGCATCACGAACCGAGGCACCCGGAGCCAGGGAACCCACGGCACGTTGTTCTACGCCGGTCGCGAGGTGCCCGAGCCGGCGCACCGCAACGACTACTACGTGACGCCCTTCGGCAAGCTCTACTGGGTGGGCGATCCCCCGCTGCTCTTCGGCGCGCACGGCTGGATGCCGAAGCCGCGGCCGAGCGATCCCGTCGGTACGCAGCTTCCCGACCCGGCGACGCTTGCACGGCGGCGGTTCGAGGTCCGGCTCGCGGTGCTCGCGCCCGGCGGAGACGGCGACAAGTTGCCGGACGGCTGGATCCAGACGACGCTCGAGCGCGTCGGCGCCCCCACGACGCTGCAACGCGGTCCGTGGCGCACGCTCGGCAGCTCGTGGCTCGTGGTGCACGACAGTCGCCACTACGGCTGGTTCCGGTTGCGTCGCGGCAAGGACGGCCCCTGGCACGCACCGGTGCTCGAGGTGGAGTACAGCGGCTCGCTCGAGACGCTCGGACGCAGGCCCGAAACGGCCGATCTCCTGCGGCCTTCACCGCCCGGCGGAGAGCCCGCGCGCATGGCACTGCCGCCGCAACCGGGCGCGCACCGCCTGCTGCACTGGAAGAGCGACAGCCGCTTCGGTCCGTTCGAGCGCTACGTCGCGATCGAGGTCCGTGCGGTCCCGACAGGCGGCGCCGACAACGCCCGCTGAGCGATCGCCCCCCGCGCCGGTCGTGCTCGGCCCCCGCGGGGCGTTCGGTCGCGAACGGGGCAGGTGCGAACGAAACAGGAGGGGGTGGGAGGAACAAGGGGCCCGGGAAACCCGGATCTGCCACCACCTCGAGAAGCGCGTTCGTTACGACGGCTTCGTTGTTGTCCTTGCGAAGCTTTTCATGGTCGAATCGGGCCGGTGTGCGGTTTGCGAAGCACGGAGCGAACGGAGCGTCGCGCCCACGACGTCGCCGCGCGTCGCCTCGCCACGCACCCTGGTGGGCTGGACGCGTAGTGCCCATCGCCTCCCGGCGCCGCTGTCCCCCATCCACGGCACTGGCGGCGGCTCCGCATGATGGTGGCTTCGAAACCGCGGAAGTCGGGCCGGCCGGGTGGTGGATCCGGGTGGGCGCTCAGCGCCCGATGCCGTACTTCTCGAGCTTGCGGTACAGCGACCGCAGGCTGATCCCGAGCTCCTTCGCCGCGCGCGTCTTGTTGCCGCCGGTCGCCTCGAGCACCCGCCGGATGTGGCGCGCCTCGACCTCCTCGAGCGTGCTGCAGCGCGTCTCGGACGCGCTCCCCGCGGTCGACGCGCCCGCGCGCCGTCCGAGTCCCCGATCGAGCGGCGGCAGGTCCTCGGGGCCGATCTCGAGCGCGTTGCTCACGATCAGCGCCCGCTCGAGCACGTTGAACAGCTCGCGCACGTTGCCCGGCCAGTCGTGCCGCTGCAGCAGCTCGATCGCCGCCGCGGTCAGCCGCCGCGGTGCACCGCCGCGTCGACCGTGCCGCTCGAGATAGTGGCGCACGAGCAGCGGGATGTCGTCGCGGCGCTCGCGCAACGGCGGCGTCTCGATCGGCAGCACCGCGAGCCGGTAGTACAGGTCCTCGCGAAACCGGCCCCGCCGCACCTCCGCCTCGACGTCGCGGTTGGTCGCCGCCACCACGCGCACGTCGACCCGCCGGGTGCGGCTCTCGCCGAGACGCCGCAGCTCGCCGAGTTCGAGCACCCGCAGAAACCGGGTCTGCACCTCGGGCCCCATCTCGCACACCTCGTCGATGAAGAGGGTCCCGCCGTCGGCCACCTCGAACAGCCCCGGCTGCTCGCCATCCGCACCCGTGTACGCCCCGCGCGCATGCCCGAACAGCTCGTTCTCGAGCAGCGACTCCTGCAGCGCCCCGCAGTTGATCGCGACGAAGGGGCCGTCCGCCCGGTCGCTGCGCGCGTGCAGCGCACGCGCCACGAGTTCCTTGCCCGTACCGCTCTCGCCCTGGATCAGCACCGGCGCGCGCGAGGGCGCGTAGCGGTCGATCAGGCGCTCGAGCGCCTGCATGACCGCGCTTCGGCCCACGATCTCCGCCGGCGGCTCGCTGCGACGCCGCTGCTCGCGCAGCGCCACGTTCTCGGCGCGCAGCGTGCGCCGCTCGGCCGCGTTGCGGATCAGCACCGCGAGCTCGCTCATCTTGAGCGGCTTCTGCACGTAGTCGTAGACCCCGCGCTTCATGGCCTCGATCGCGGTCTCGACCGTGCCGTGGCCGGTGATCATGATCACCTCGATCTCGGGCCAGTCGCGCTGCAGCCGCTCGAGAAGCCGCATGCCTCCCATGCCCGGCATGGCGATGTCGATCACCGCCACGTCGAACCGCTCGCGCTGCAGCCAGTCGAGCGCCTCCTCGCCCGAGGCCGCACCGCGCAGCACCATGCCGCCGCGCGCGAGGTTGCGCAGCAGAAGCCGCCGCAGCGGCGCCTCGTCGTCGACCACAAGCACCCGCGGGCCCTCGGGCACACCCCCGCCCGGCTTCGCCTCGCGCCGGGTCGCGTGCGGAGCCGTCGCGCGCCGTCCGGTCCCGGTGAACGTCATGGGCTCTCTCCTTCCCCCTTCAGGCCGCCGCCTCCCGCGGCGCCGAACTCTCGGCCACCGCCGGTCCGGCCGCGGCGGCGTCCTCGAGCACCACCGTGAACCGGCTGCCGCGACCGGGTTCCGATTCCACCTCGATCCGACCCCGCATCCGCGTCACCAGCGTGTGGCAGATGCTCAGCCCCAGCCCCGTGCCCTCGCCGACAGGCTTCGTGGTGAAGAACGGATCGAACACCTTGGCGAGCACCTCCGGCGGCATGCCCTTGCCGGTGTCGCGGATCTCGATCCGCTGCGTGCCGTTCTCGCCCGCCGCCGTGCAGATCGTGATCCGCCCGCTCGGGGTCTCGATCGCATCGAATGCGTTCTCGATCAGGTTCACGAGCACGTGCTCGAGGTGCGCGCGGTCGACGAGCGCCGGACCGAGTTCGGGATCGAGATCGAGCAGCACCGCGACGTCGCGTCCGCGCGCCCGGTGCTCGATCAGCGGCAGCACACCCTGCACGATGGGACCGAGCGGAAGCGGCCGCAGATCGAACGGCGCCGGACGCGCGAAGCGCAGCAGCTGGTTCAGGATGCGCTTGCAGCGGTAGGCCTGCTCCTCGATCGTGCGCAGCGAGTCGGGAAAGTCGGCGAACGCCGGCTGCGCGCGCAGGGTCGGTGCCGCGGCGAGCTGCAGCAGGTCCTCCGCGTAGCCCGCGATCGAGGCGAGCGGGTTGTTGAGTTCGTGCGCGAGCCCCGCCGCGAGCCGCCCCGTCGCCGCGAGCTTCTCCGCCGCGAGCAACTGGTCGTGCGCCCGCTCGAGCTCGCGCTGCTTGTCCGCGACGCGTCGCTCGAGCTCGTGCGCCCAGCGCTCGAGTTCGGCGCGCTGCCGCTCGAGCACCTCGTTCTGCGCGCGCACCGAGCGCTGGTAGCCGAGCATGAGACGGTAGATGTGGTTGCGTGCCCGCATGAGATCGCCAAGCTCGTCGTCCGGGATCGCGCGGTCGGGGATCAGTGCCCCCGCCTCGTCGCCCGCCACCACCGCGCGGTTCGCACGGGCGAGCGCCTCGAAGGGGCGCAGCAGGATGCGGTGCGCGCCCACGATCGTGACCAGTCCCACGAGCAGCACCGCACCGAGCGCGAGCCCCGAGGCGAGCAGCGCGAAGCGCGCGAGTTCGGCGCGGGACGCGGCGGCCGGGGTCGTGACGAGCAGCCAGCCCACCGGCGCCGGGTCGCTGCCGGTGCGCAGCGGCGAGAGCAGCGCGAGCCGGCCGAACCCGCTTGCGAGCTCGCGACCCCGCGCGTGCGCCTCCTGCGCACGCTCGAACAGCGCGCGCGCGGTGGCGAGATCGGCGGTCGAGGTCACCGGCAGTCCGGCCGCGTCGAAGACCGCCACCTCGCTCGCCGCGGGGGCCTCGAGCTGCGCGAGGTAGGCGGCGAAGGCCGACAGCGACGTCGGAGCGCCAGGCCGCTGCGGTGGCGCACCGAGCCCCGCGCACCAGCCGTGCTCGAGCCACTGCGCGCGTTCGCGAAGCTGCGCCACGGTGGCGCGTCGCTGGTGCTCGCGGAAGCGCTCGATCAGCGGCCCGAGCGCGAGAGCGTGTGCCGCGAGGATCGCGACCGAGAGAAGAACGATCAGCTTCGAGACGAGCGAGCGGCGCGGCCGCCGCCTCGGCGGACGAGCGGCGTTCACGGCTTGTGTTCCTCGATTTCGGCGAGCAGCCGCTGCGCCGCCGCACGGTCGGGATCCCCCTCGGGCAGCCGCTCGAGCGCGCGCCGCAGCGCGCTGGCCGCCTCGGCCGGTCGGTCGAGCGCGAGCAGCGCGAGCGCACGGTTGAGGTGCGCCTCGGCGAGCTGCGGATCGATCGCGACGCAGCGATCGAGATGCTCGAGCGCCTTGCGAGGCTCCTGCGCCCGCAGGTAGATCCGCCCGAGGTTGTTGAGCGTGCGCGCGTGCCGCGGATCGATCTCGAGCACCCGCTCGTACTCGTCGATCGCGAAGAGGTAGTCGCCGAAGCGCTCGGCGAGCAGCGCGTAGTTGTAGCGCAGATCGGCCGA
>RFJN01000018.1 GCA_003694875.1 Planctomycetota bacterium
CCCGAGACCTCTCGCAGCGTGACACCTCGAGTCTAGCTCGCGCGGCCGCCGGTGTCCCGCGGCCGCGGGCAAGCGGCGCGCCACGGCCGCGTTCAGAAGCCGTTGTCGTCGCCCGGGGCGTCGGGTTGGGTGGAGGGGGCGCCGGCGTACCAGCTCGCCACGAGTTCGGCGAGCTCGTGCGCCTGCCGCTGCGCCTCCTTGCGGTCGCCGCGCGCGAGGGTGTCGCCGATCGCGCTGAGCTGTCCGCGCAGCTCCTCGATCTGTCCGGTGCCGAGCTGCTCGGTGACGGTGCGCTCTTCGAGGAAGTGGCGGAAGCGGCGCAGCACGCTGTCGGCGGTGCGGCCCCCCCGGCCCGCCACGATCTCGAGCGCCTTGACGTAGCTGCGGATCGCGGCGTCGTCGTGCTTGGCGCGCTGCTCGGCGACCGCGCGCTGCAGCCACGCCGAGTAGCGGTCGGGCAGCAGCTCGGTGCACTTGTCGTAGAAGAAGATCGCCTTGGGGTAGTCGCCCTTGCGGTAGAAGACGAAGCCGAACGAGCGTAGCACGTAGTACTTCTGGCTCGGGCTCAGACCGGGCTCGGAGAGCACGTAGCCGGCGACCTTCTCGAGCTGCGCGGTGTCGAAGCCCGACAGGCTGGTGGTGAACTCGGCGTTGATGATGCGCTCGCGCTGCACGCTCGAGCCCTTCTTGGCGGGATCGATCTTCACGATCTCGCGCGCGACCCGACGCACCTTCTCCTCGATCGAGCGCACCGCCTCCTCGGGGCTCGGGGCGGGGGCCGCCTCGGCCGCGCGCGCGAGTTCCTCCTCGTTCTCGACGGGCTTTTCGCGCACCCCGCGGAAGAAGTACTTGTCGCCCCGCTTCTCGATCCGGAAGACCGCGTGGCACGCCTCGGTGATCGCCTCGGGCGTGATGATCTCGTTGTCCTCGGAGAGGTGGAAGTAGACCTCGATCGTCTCCTTCTTGACGAGCTCGCCCGAGCCGCAGTCGTAGGTCTCGAGGACCGCCTCCTTGAGTTCAGCGCCGACGCTCGGGTCGAACTCGAGCACCCGTCCCACGTGGTAGACCACGATCTGGCCGGCGGACTGCGCCGCCGCCGCGGCGCACAACGCGACGAACAGCAGCCACACCGGCAGCGCGAGGCGGAGTCGGGACGAAGGCCGGCTCGGGTTCATGGTCGTGCTCCTCGCGATCGGGCTCGCTGCCATCGTAGGGCCGGCGTGCGGACGACGCAACGTGACCGGCGCCCGGGCGGCGGCGAGAGCTCACTTGCCGCGCGGTGCGCGGTCCGGTGGTGCTGGCTCGCCGGGATCTCGATCGAGCAGGACAGCAGCGTCGGGACGGGTCGGTGTGCGGCGCGGGTCGCCGCCGTGCAACCACGATACCCTGCAGGGGCGGGATCGATCCTCGCCCACACCAGCCCCGATCGGGTGTTGCATGGCACCGTGCAACGCCGGTGCGCAGATCGGATCGGCGCAGAACACGACGCGTCGGAAGTGCACGGCGTACGACAGCCGGGCGGAGCTCGAGTGTCGGAAACTGGCTCAGTCCGGATCGCGCGGCGGCAGCGGCTCGAGGCCCTCGTGCGCGATCACGAGCCGCTCGATCTCGTACGGCTCGCCCCAGTGCGAAGGCGGCTCGCCCTCCCACTCGATGATCTGCCCGAGCCGGAAGCGCCAGCGCATGCGCTCGCGCCCGTGGCCGTCCACGTAGAACACGCACCCGGTCTTGCGCCCCGAGACGAGATACTCCGCCTCGCGCGCACGCTGCCACCAACCGTACAGCTCGTCGCTGTCGCTCTCGCCCTCCTCGAGAGCGAAACACCCCTTGGCGAACGGCCCCATGCGGTGCAACACGATGTGCGAGCCGCCCTGGCGGATCTGCACGATCTCGCGCTCGCTGCGCAACCCCTCGGCGCGGCGGAACACCGCCACGAGCAGGCTGTCGATCTCGAGCGCGTAGCGCGCGTCGCGGTCGGTCGGATCGGGCACGAACAGGTCCATGCCCCGATCGTAGGCGGCCTCGGGCGCGGGTGTCAAAGCGGCCGCAGCTCGCCGGGGCAGGCTCGCACCCGGCGCTGGGAAACGCGCGGGTCGGAGCGTAGCATGCCGGCAAGCGGCCGGCGCGGTGCCGGCCCGGCTCGTGTGAGGGGACGAGGAGCGTGCCGCAGGCACAGGAACGCAGGAGGCACCGGCGGGTGGTGCTGCAGCTGTCGGGCACCGTGCAGATCGGCGACGGCGAGCGAGGAGCGGTGCGGTTCGAGAACCTCGGTCCGGACGGCGCGTTCTTCACCGCCGAGGGCGCGCCGCTGCCGGCGGTGGGCGAGCGGGTGCGGCTGCGTCTGGTACTCGACTCGTATCCGCTGCCGATCGAGTGCGAGGCGGTGGCGCGCTGGCGTCGTGACGAGTCGACGCTTCCGGGCTGTGGCGTGCAGTTCGTGACGCTCGGCGACTACGAGCGCGCCGCGATCTCGGACCACTGCGAGCGGCGTATCGCCGAGTCCGGACGCGCCGC
>RFJN01000173.1 GCA_003694875.1 Planctomycetota bacterium
CGCGCCCATGCGCGCGAGCAGCACCGCGGTCCAGGAGCCGACCTGCCCGAAGCCCTGCAGGATCACGCGCGAGCCGCGGATGCGGAAGCCGGTGTCATCGGCCCAGGCGCGCACGAGATCGAGGATACCCTGCCCGACCGCCTTGTCGCGCCCGAGGCTGCCGCCGCAGGTGAGCGACTTGCCGGTGACCACGCCGCGGTGCAGGTTGCGCGTGGCGTAGCCCACCGAGTTCATGTAGGTGTCCATGATCCACGCCATGGTCTGGCTGTTGGTGCCGAGATCGGGCGCGGGGATGTCGTAGTCGACGCCGATGTTCGAGCCGAGCGCGTGGGTGAAGCGCCGCGTGACGCGCATGTGCTCGGCGTCGCTGAGTGCGCGGGCGTCCACCTGCACCCCGCCCTTGGCGCCCCCGAACGGCAGGCCGGCGAGCGCGCACTTCCAGGTCATGAGCGCAGCAAGCGCCTTGACCTCGTCCATGGACACGCGCGGGTGGTAGCGCACCCCGCCCTTGTAGGGGCCGAGGATGTTGTTGTGCTGCACGCGGTAGCCGCGCAATAGACGCCACGAGTCGTCGTCCATGCGGACCGGGAAGTGGACCTCGAGGACGTTCTTGGGCTCGGACAGGATGACGCGCACGTCCTCGCGCAGCTCGATCAGGTCGGCGGCGTGGCGGTAGCGCTCCTGGACGCTCTCGAGAAACGTCGAGCGTTGTGGCGGCGAGGGGGCCGGTGCGATCGCGCTCACGGTGTTCCTCCGGCGGCGGCGGGCCGCCGCGGTCTCGTCGTGCACAGCCAGCGCCGCAAGTCTAGCCCACCCGGCGGGGCCGATCAACGAGCAGCGGCGCGCCGATCATGCGGACGAGACCGTGGCCACGGCACGGGGCCCGCTCGCTCAGAACAGCTTCTTCCAGCCGATCGCGATCCCGTGCAGCGCGATGTCGAGCGCGTCCTTGCCGATCTGCGCGAGTCGCCAGGGCAGCTCGACGACGTCCTGGGCGAAGCCGGCGGTGACGGCTACGGCGCTTGCGAGCGCGGGGACACCAGGACCCACGGACCAGTCGATGGCCTCCTGGGTGTGGTCGAGGCCCGCCTCGTACCAGGCGATACCGATCGCGTCCTTGTTCTCGCGGATCGCGTTGCGGTGCACCGCCTCGGAGGGGGGCGCCTGGGGATCGCTCGTCGTGAACGGTCGGGTCTCGCCGTCCCACTTGCTCCAGTTCTCGAGTTTCATCTCGTCGCTCTCCTGCGTTGTGGGACCCAAACGAACCGAAGCGACACCCACACGAGACGCAACGGCTGGCGGGACCCGGTTGACCACAAGGATAAGCAATGCTCGTGCCCGTTGCGAGGCGGGCTCGGTTCGTCGCCCGGGGGGGGAAGCGCGCAGCGGCGCGTTGGGTCGATGAGGGGCAACGGATAGACTGTGGCGCACGGCCCGGAGTGCGGTGCAGGAGGAGAGCACATCATGGCACACGCCGTCGAGCAGCAGCTGGCCACGCGGGTACGTACGATCCAGCGCGAGCTTCTCGACCCGATCGCGCAGCGCACCCTCTTCGCCCGGCGGCTGAGCGATCGCGAGATCGCCGACGAGCCGACGGTGCTCGTGCTTGGCAACCACTCGAGCGGCAAGTCGTCGTTCATCAACTTCCTGCTCGGCGAGCGGGTGCAGAAGACCGGCCTCGCGCCGACCGACGACGGCTTCACGATCCTGCGGCACAGTGCCGTGGCCGAGGACCGGGACGGGGCCGCGGTGGTCACCGATCCGGAGCTCGGCTTCGACGGTCTCGAGCACTTCGGGCCCGGCTTCACCAAGCGCCTGCGACTCAAGGGACGTCCCCTCGAGGCGCTCGAGCGGATCACGGTGGTCGATTCGCCGGGCATGATCGACTCCCCGGGCTCGAGTCCCGAGACGTCGGATCGGGGCTACGACTTCATCGGGGCGGTGCGCTGGTTCGCCGAGCGCGCCGACCTGATCCTGCTGTTCTTCGATCCCGACAAGCCGGGCACCACGGGCGAGACGCTCGCGGTGCTGACGCGCGCGCTGTGCGATCTCGAGCACAAGCTGATGATCGTGCTCAACAAGGTGGATCAGTTCCGCAGTCTGTCGGATTTTGCGCGCGCCTACGGGGCGCTGTGCTGGAATCTCGGCAAGGTGCTCGCGACCAAGGACCTGCCGCTGATCTACACGACGTTCGTCCCGGTGCCGGAGGCGGGCGAACCGTGGGCGCTTGCGGAGCGGTTCGCGAGCACGCGGGACGAGGTGGTGCGCGAGGTGCTGCGCACTCCGCAGCGACACCTCGACAACCTCGTGACCGAACTCGGCCGCCGTGCCGAGGCGCTGCACATGTACGCGTCGGTGCTCGACGCGGCGGTACGGCGCGCGCGCCGGTACCGTCGCGCCGTGTTCGCCACCTGGGCGTTCGTCTCGGCGCTCGCGTTCGGGGGCGCGTGGTGGGCGTGGAGCGGCGCCGGGCTCGGGCGGCTGAGCGTCGCACTCTCGGTGCTTGCGCTGCTCGTGGTCGTGGGCGGCTTCGCGCTCGTGCGCTGGCGGGTGCGCGAGCGGGTGCGGGCGCTGCGGGGCGAGCTCGACCGGCTGTTCGCGACGGTGTACGCCGAGCCGCTCATGATGCGGGAGCGCGCGGCGGATCTGCGCGCCACGTGGCAGTCGGTGCGGCCGCGGATCGAGCGCGTGCTGCACGAGCGCGGCGTCTTCGCGCTGCGTCCGGTCCGCCGGCGCGAGCTGCGCCGGCTCGCGAGCGTGGCGAGCGAGCAGGTGCGCGAGCTGCGCGCGTGGCTGCACCGCTCGCCCGCGAGGAGGCAGGCGCCGGCCGCGGCGGCGGGGGAGCCCGCCACCGCGGCGCGCTGAACGCGAGGCGCCTCAGTCCGCGAGCACCTTCGACATGACCTTGAGGCCCATGTCCATGGCTTCCCACGCGAAGCCGGCGTGAAACGGCTTGCCCGCCCCGAAGCGCCAGGGCAGATAGATCCCGAGCACCTTCTTGCCGAGCCGCCACAGCGGTGAGACGCCCACCTTGTAGTGCTCGGTGTCCTCGGCGTCCGCGACCACGGGTCGCTCCGGGTCGTCGGTGTACTTGAGCGGCACCTGCGCGAACGTCGCCTTGTTGAGCTCCTCCATGACGCACATGCTCATGGGCTCGAAGCGCAGTTCGGGCTCGGTGCCGGCGATCGCCGCGGCGATGTGGTCGGCGGCCGCGTCCGCCTGCAGCAGCGCGAGAAACGCCTGCTTGATGGGGAAGTCGGCGGCGTCTCCCGCGCAGAAGATCCGTTGGTGCTCCCGCACCCGCCGGCTGTCGGGCTCGACGTGCACGAAGCCGCGGTCGTCCGACGGCAGCGCCTTCCAGCGCACCCGTGCGGCGTAGGGCGGGAAGCTCACGAGCAGGTCGTAGGGAAGGCGCTGCTCGCCGCGGTAGACCACCTCGTTCTCGAGCACCTTCTCGACCACCATGCCGGTGCGTCCCGTGATGCCGCGCTCGCGGAACTCCTCGCTCACCACGGTGTGCAGCCGCGGACCGAACGCCTGGATGAAGCTCTGCTCCATGGTGGTCCAGGTGATCTCGACCGCGTCGCGCGCCCCCTGCTTGCGCAACCAGGTGTCGGTCATGAACACCATCTCGTACAGCGGTCCCGAGCACTTGTTGTTGGGCGGCACGAGGAACAGCAGCCGCTGCCGCTTGCCCTCCTTCGCGCACTGCAGCACGCGTTCGAGGCCCGCGCGCAGCGCCAGCATGTCCTCGATCGTCCACAGCGTGTGCGCGTACTGCCGCAGTCCCGGCACCTCCTCGGGGCGCATGGCGGCGCCGGTCGCGATCACGAGCCAGTCGTAGTCGATCGCGCCCGCGCTCGTCTCGAGCTTGCGCGCCTCGGGCTCGACCCCCTGCGCCTCGGCCTCGATGCGCTCGATGTTGCGTTTGCGGCAGGGGCGCTCGAGCTCGATGCGGAAGCGCTCGGGCTCCTCTCCGAACGGGATGTAGATCGTGTTCGGCTTGAAGACGAAGTGGTCGCGGTCGCTCACGAGCGTGAGCCGCACCTTGTCGCCGAGCTTCCAGCGCAGATAGAACGCCGCCTCGAGACCGGCGAATCCGCCGCCGGCCACCACGACATGCGGTGTTTCGGCCATGGTCACGCTCCTCCTCGTACCGGCGTGCGGCGCCCGGGCGACGAGCCGCGGGCGCTGTCGGCTGGGGCGAACGGTGGCCGGCACACCGCCGCCGGTCTCCTTGTACCCGATCTCGACATCGATTGTCTCTCCGCCCCGCTGGGGGCGTCGCGGGTACGATCGTGCGGCGGACACGTTTCGGGGGCTCGCGGGGAGGAACAGGACATGGGGCAGCTTGCGCGCGTGACCGTCTCGATCGAACCCGAAC
>RFJN01000174.1 GCA_003694875.1 Planctomycetota bacterium
GGGTGTGAACTCGGCTCGCCTGCCGGGACGCGCAGTGGCTGGCCCGTCGCGTTGCTGCTATGGGTGGCGGGATTGATGCGTGGGGTGTTCGCGGCATCCGCGAGGCGCGACCGCAGGGTTGCCGACGAGTCGAAACCTTAAAGCGACAAAGCGCGAAGGTCGACCGCCGAAAGGGGGATTGACCGCCCGGCGCGCCGTATGACGCGTTGCGGCAAGACGATGCGGCGTCCCCCGAACGCAGATTTTCGTTGACGTGTTCACGGTTCTCTCTAGAATGGCGGCCGTCGGAAACGGCGTTCGGCCGGGGTAGGGAGAGAGCCCCGGTTGCCCGCGACCCGAGGCGAGGGCGTGTCGTTGTGTCGCCGTCGTCTCCGTGTGTCGCAAGGCGGCGCCGTACGCCGGCGGTGGCAGCGCTGTCAGGAGGGACGTGCCACGGACCCCACACCTCTGTGCCTGCACCTTGTCGAATGGCCCGTGCACCCGACGTGGTGGCGCGACGTGGTATGCCACCGGGATGCGAACCGTGCCCCGAGGGGAGAGAGAAGAGCCTATGCTCTGCGAAAAGTGCGGTAGCACCATGGTGTTCGATTACCAGGTCGAAGAGCGCAAGGTCCTGTTCAAGTTGTGGCACTGTGAGTGCGGGCACCGCTGCCTGGAGCGCAAGAACCTGAGACGGCTGTACCGGACGGCCAACACGTAGGCGAACACGAACAGGCCCGGTTCTCTCCGAGAGAGCCGGGCCTCGTTGCTTTGCGGACGCGCGAGTGGCCCGGAACGCCGCGGGGTGACCCCGTTCGGCCGTTCGCGTCCGGGCGTAGCCGTATCTCTTCTCCGCGACAACAATCGCGACAACTCGGCACGAGTCTTCCCGCTTCGAGCGGCTATCCTCTCATCGAGCGACCCTTTTCCCGCTTTGCCGGGTGAGAGCCATTGGTCGACCGATTGGACATGCCGCACGGGGAGATCCTCATGAAGCTTTCGCGCACCAGCACCTATGCCCTGTACGCCCTCGGCTACCTTGCGGGGAGCAATCCGAGCGGATACACCCCCGTCTCGCTGATCAGCCAGGAGTTCGGTCTGCCCCCGACGCACCTCGCCAAGATCTTCCAGCGGCTCGTCCGGGCGGGGATCCTGAGTTCGTCGCGCGGGGTCAGCGGGGGCTTCGCCCTGCGAAAGGCGCCTCAGGATCTCTCGTTGCTCGACGTCATCGAGGCGGTCGATGGTTCGGTTCAGGACGAGGTCTGTCTGCTCGAGAACGGCTGCGACGACGACAGCCCGTGTCCGTTGCACGCGGTGTGGAGGAAGGGGCAGCAGGCGCTGATCGACGAACTGCGGGGCAAGACCGTGGCCGAACTCGGCGAGGAACTGGTGATGCATGCGCGCAGGCGCCAGAGGGCGCGGCGCCGGCAGGCGCTCGCCTGAACGTTGGAGGGGCGGTCGGTCGCGAGCGCGGGGGGATGCCGCAAGCGGCTGCGTGCGCTCGCGGCGACCCGGCCTTGGTGCCCCGAGTTCCTGACGTAGCGGGGATCGCCGCTTGCGCGCTGCGTCCCCGGTCTGTCCCGGGTTTTCGGGCGGCACGCCTTGATGTGGAGTGGAGAAAACCGGGGCAAGGGAGCGCTCACCGCGCGTGGCCTCGGTTGTCGTGAGGCGCTGCCGTTCGAACGCGAGTGAGGCACCGCCCAGTTCGTGGGTCCATGGCTCGCGACTCGCGCCGGTCGGGTGCCGTTCTTCTTGCGCTGCGGCTCAGCGCGTTCGCCTCAGCACGATGCGCTGCGCCTGCGCCTCGTCGAACCGGCGCAACTGTTCGCGCAGCCGCGGGTAGCGCTCCGGGTCGACGGTCCCCGGGTGCAGCGACAGACGCCGCCGGACCAGGATCCGGTCGCCGCGGTCCGCATACGACAGCGACAACGTGCCGATCTCGGTGACCTCGGCGTCTCCGGGCGGCAGCCGTTCGAGCCGCCAGTCGGGGCCAAGCCGGATCTCGACCTCCTCGAGCCGGACGGTGGCGTCGGTGAAGACGAGCGGGAAGTGGCGTTCGTCGAGCGAGGCGAAGTGGCGGCTGAGCGGCAGCGGTTCGAAGCCGTTGTGCGGCAGCCGTACTCGTTCGCTGCCGGCGCGGGGACGAAGCCAGCGAGGCACCCGGCCGGTGGCGTGCAGCACGAGGGGCGCCCCCGCCTTCTCGAGCGAGGGAAAGTCGAACGTCTCGAGTTCGAAGCCGGGAAAGGGCCGCGACAGCAACGGAGCGACATAGCCGGTGGCGAGACGCGCCCGCGGCGTGCGCGCGATCCGTTCCTTGAGCTGCCACAGGCCGCGGACCGTCGAGCGCAGCACGATCCCGGCGTCGAGTCCCGAAAGGGTGATCTCGAGGTGGCTGCGGCTCTCGTGCGCCTGCTCGGCCGCCTGCGGAATCCGGTCGAAGGTGACGCCGAGTGTCGGATCGAGCGCGAGCACGAGCCCGCCTTCGAACCGTCGCGGAACGTAGCCGATCGGCGCGAGGCGTCCGCTGTTGGTGAGCCACACCGGCCCCGTCTCGGGCAGCTCGACGCGCAGGAGCACGTCCCGGAACCACTCGAGCGACGGAAGGCTCGGGTCGCGCGGCGGTGCGAAGCCGGGGCCGAGGGTGGCCGCGACCAGGTCGGCGCGCAGCCCCTGCGCGCGACACAGCGCTGCGATCACCGGAAGTCGCCAGCCGGCCCCTTCGGCGAGCACCCGGCTCGCCTGCCGTTCTCCGCCGGGCCGGCGTACGCGGTCCCGCACGTAGCGCACGATCCGCTCGAGCCGCTCGCGCGCCGGGAGGTCCGATCCGCCCAGTTCGCGAGCGGCCCGCTCGAGCTCGGGTGACGGCTTCGTCAGACCGGTGAGAGGACCGTCGCGCAGCCGTTCGGCGAGGTCGTCCCAGCTCGGCGGCGTCACGATGCGCGCCCACGGCACGATCTGCTCGGGCGGCGGCTGCAGGGGCTCGGGTTCGCGGCGCGCGACGTCTCTCCGCTCCCAAACGAGCCAGGACGATCCGTCCGCACGCCGCTCGACGGTCGGTGCCGGCATGGCGTGCCGCCGTTGCTCCCACGCCAGCCCCCGCGGCAGCCGCAGTTCCCACCGGCTGCGGACGAAGGGCTCGGTCAGCCCGGGATCGCCGAAGAAGAACACACCGGTGTCGAGCCCCCGTCGCGAGGCGGGCAGCACCTGTCGGTACGCCGCCTCGATGACGGCTCCGGGGGCGAGCCGTGGCATCAGGATCTCGGCGTTCTCCGCCGTGCGAATCGGCTCCCAGCGGCTGCCGTCGGGCAGCACCGTGCGCAGCACGAGCACCTCGCCGGGAAGCTGCAGCGTGTGGTAGCGCTCGATGCCCGCCGGCGCCTCGACGCGCCATACCTGGTGCACGGTGTCGACGCGCGAACCGTCGGACTGCACGAGGCTGATCGTGTGGTCGAGCAGACATACCGTCGCGGCGCCCGGAAACGCCGTCGCGCTCGGTGCCGTGGCGAGCACCTGCTCGAGGGGAATCGAGCGCTCGCGCACGACGGTGTCCGGGTCGGGCGCGCCGAGGATCCACGCCGTCTCCCGGCGCAGTTCGTA
>RFJN01000175.1 GCA_003694875.1 Planctomycetota bacterium
ACCGCGATCGAGATCTGGCCCGTCTCCTCGCTCACGATCACCACGACCGCGTCGGTCTCCTCGGTCACCCCGATGCCGGCGCGGTGCCGCGAGCCGAGCTGTTTCGAGATCCCCGGGTCGTCGGTCAGCGGAAAGAAGCAGCCCGCGGCCGCGAGCCGGTTCTCGCGCACGATGCACGCCCCGTCGTGCAGCGCGGTGCCGGGGAAGAAGATCGTCTCGAGCAGCGGCGCGCTGATCTCGGCGTCCGTGCGCACCCCGCCCTCGATGTAGGTGCCGAGTCCCACCTCCCGCTCGATCGCGATCAGCGCACCGACGCGGTTTTTCGCCATGCGCGTGCACGCCTCCACGATCGGGTCGACCACGCTGACGGTGTCGCGCAGAAACAGCCGCACCAGCGGCTTCTCCCCGATGCGCACCAGCCCCCGACGCAGCTCGGGCTGGAAGATGATCACCAGCGCGATCACCGCGTACTGGAACATGTTCTCGACCACGACCCGCAACCGCGGCAGCTCGTACGCGTCGGCAAGATAGAACAGCGCCATGAAGCCGAGCAGCAGCACGGCGGTGATTCCCTTGAGGATCCCCTCGCCGCGCGTGCCCCGCAGGTAGCGGAACAGCAGCTGGAACAGCAGCACGAAGATCGAGATCTCGACGATCGGCTTCCAGCTCGCCGCGAGACGCTCGCCGAGACTGCCCGAGGCGGTGAGCACGAACGCTGTCGCCACGACCGGAAGCGGCGCGAACAGCCACAGCGCGCTCACGAGCCGCTGGCGGCGCAGCAGGGTGCGGAAGGTGTGCTCGCTCGACTTCACCGGGCCGGCTTCTCCTGTCCCGGCCGCGGCGCTCGCACGACGCCGGGCCCGCGGGAGGTCTGGGCAACGCCTTGTATCGAAAGAGGTTGTGCTGCTCGCTCGGGCGCTGCCGAGTCTATCCGCACCGGCTGTGGCGTGTCAATTCGGCCCGCCGCCGCCCACGCAGCCGCCGAGGGTGAGCGCGTTGTCGAGCGCGCGCAGCGCGTCGAGCGTCGTGCGCACGTCGTGGGTCCGCACGATCCGCACCCCGCACAGCCACGCCCAGGCGGTGAGCGCGAGCCCCGCCGGCAGCCGCTCGTGCGGTGCACGCGCCACGTGGTCTTCGCGCGGTTGCGGCAGCACGAGCCGGCCGAGCATGGACTTGCGCGAGAAGCCGACCGCCACCGGATAGCCGGCCGCGACGAGGTCGGCCAGCCCGCACACGAGCTGCGCGTTGTGCTCGAGCCGCTTGCCGAAGCCGAAGCCCGGATCGAGCGCGATCCGCTCGCCCCCCACCCCCGCCGCCTCGAGCTCCCGCGCACGCCCGAGCAGCCAGCGGTGCACCTCGGCGCGCACGTCGTCGTAGTGCGGATCGCGCTGCATGGTGCGCGGCTCGCCCCGCATGTGCATGACGAGCAGCCCCGCCTCGCTGCCGAGCGCGAGCTCCACCATGCGCGGATCGCGCAGCCCCGCCACGTCGTTGACGATCGCCGCCCCCGCCGCCAGCGCACGGCGCGCCACCTCCGGACGTCGCGTGTCGATCGAGACCACGATCCCGTCCGCGGCGAGCCGCTCCACCACCGGCAGCACCCGGCGCAGCTCCTCGTCCACCGGCACCGGCTGCGCGCCCGGGCGCGTCGACTCGCCCCCCACGTCGACCACCGCCGCCCCCTCGGCCACCAGCTGCCGACCGCGTTCGAGCGCGCGCTGCGGATCGAGATAGCGACCGCCGTCGGAGAACGAGTCCGGGGTCACGTTGAGCACCCCGAGCAGCACCGGGCGCGAGAGATCGAGCACCCCGCGGGCGTGCCGCCAGCGGCGCGCCGAGGCCGGCGGCGCGACAGGCCGGGGAGGGAGGGGCCGGGGCGCGATCCCGCCCTCAGTAGTGCTCATCGTCCTCGTGCTCCCCGAACACGCTCGCGAGCGCCGCGCACACCTCCCCGAGCGTGACGTCGCGCTCGACGCATTGCACGACGTACGGGACGAGGTTGGCGTCGCCGGCGGCCGCCTCCCGCAGCGCGGCGAGCGCCTGCTCGGCCGCCTGCGCGTCGCGGCGCGCCCGGATCCCCGCGAGCAGCTCGCGCCGCTCGGCCTCCACCGCCGGATCGATCTCGAGGATCTCGCCCGGTGGCGGCTCGTCCTCCTCGCGGAAGGCGTTGACCCCGACCACGATCGCCTCGCCCTTCTCGAGCGCCTGCTGGTAGGCGAACGCCGCCTCGTGGATCTCGCGCTGCGGGAAGCCCGCCTCGATCGCCGCGAGCGTACCGCCCATGGCCTCGATCCGCTCGAGGTAGCGCTGCACCTCGGCCTCGATCCGGTCGGTGAGCGCCTCGACCGCGTAGCTGCCCCCGAACGGGTCGGCGGTGCCGCTCACCCCCGACTCGTACGCGATGATCTGCTGCGTGCGCAGCGCGATCCGCACCGCGTCCTCGGTCGGCAGCCCGATCGCCTCGTCGCGGCTGTTGGTGTGCAGCGACTGGCAGCCGCCGAGCACCGCCGCGAGCGCCTGGATCGTGACCCGCACCACGTTGTTCTCGTACTGCTGCGAGGTCAGCGTGGAGCCCGCGGTCTGCGCGTGGAAGCGCAGCCGCATGCTGCGCGGGTCGCGCGCGCCGAACCGATCGCGCACGAGCCGCGCCCAGATGCGGCGCGCCGCACGGAACTTCGCCACCTCCTCGAGCAGATCGTTGTGCGCGTTCCAGAAGAAGCTCAGCCGCGGCGCGAAGCGGTCGATCTCGAGGCCCGCCGCGAGCGCGGCCTCCACGTAGGCGATCGCATGCGCGAACGTGAACGCGAGCTCCTGCACCGCCGTCGAGCCCGCCTCGCGGATGTGGTAGCCCGAGATGCTGATCGGGTTCCAGCGCGGCATGTGCTCGGCCGTGTAGGCGAAGGTGTCCACCACGAGCCGCATGGAGGGGCCCGGCGGGAAGCGGTAGGTGCCGCGCGCCACGTACTCCTTGAGGATGTCGTTCTGCAGCGTGCCGCGCAGCCGCGCCGGATCCACCCCGCGCCGGCGCGCCACCGCGATCAGCAGCGCGAGCAGCACGATCGCGGTCGCGTTGATCGTCATGGAGATCGAGACGTCCTCGAGCGGGATCCCGTCGAGCAACACCTCCATGTCGTGCAGGCACGAGATCGGCACCCCGACCTTGCCCACCTCGCCGCGCGACAGCGGATGGTCGGAGTCGTAGCCGATCTGCGTCGGCAGGTCGAACGCCACGCTCAGCCCGGTCTGCCCCCGCGAGAGCAGGTAGTGGTAGCGGCGGTTCGAGGCCTCGGCGGACTGGAAGCCCGCGTACTGGCGCATGGTCCACAGCCGCCCCCGGTACATGGTGGGCTGCACGCCGCGGGTGAACGGAAACGCGCCCGGCCAGCCGAGCCGCTCCGGGTAGTCCTCGGGCGCGGGCAGGGCGGCGTCCTCCGGGGTGTAGACCGGCGGGTGCTCGAAGCCGCTCGAGGTCGTGAAGTGCTCGCGACGCTCGGGGTGCCGCTGCACCGCCGGCTCGTAGACCTCGCGCTTCCAGGCGGCGGTGTCGCGCGGGGGCGAGACACGTTCGTCGCCGCGGCTCGGAGACGTCACGAATCGAGTACCTCCACCGAAGAGCTGTAGACCGCGATCGGCCGGTCGCTCGCGCCGGCTCTCGCCACGAGCAGCGCACCGCGGGGATCGAGACCGATCGCGCGCCCCTCGAAGGGCGCGGCGCCCGGAGCGGGCTCGAGCACCCGGACGCGCCGGCCGATCGCGGTCACGTGCGGGCGCAGCCGCTCGCGCAGCGCATCATCGCGTCCCTGCTCCCAGAGGGCAAGAAGCGGTGCGAGCGCCTCGAGCACCGCGCGCACCACGACCGCCCGCGCGGGTGCACGGCCGGTCTCGGCGGCCACCGTCGTGACGAGCGGGCGCAGCGCGGGCGGAAAGCGATCGAGATCGCAGGCGAGATCGATCCCGATCCCGAACAGTGCCCTGCGCTCGCGGACATCGACGAGCACCCCGGCGAGCTTGCGGCCGGAGGCGACCACGTCGTTCGGCCAGCGCAGCCCGCAGCGCAGCCCGCTCGTGCGCTCGATCGCATCGCGGACCGCCAGGCCGCCGAGCAGCGTGAGCGCCAGCCCCTCGGTGGGGGCGCGCCGGGTCGCGAGCACGAGGGTGCACCACAGCCCGCCCGGTGGGGCGTGCCACGAGCGTCCGCGGCGACCGCCGCCGGCGTGCTGCCGGTCGGCGACGATCAGGGTGCCGGGGGCGGGGTCGTGTGCGAGCGCGTACGCCTGGGTCGAATCGATCTCGGTGTGGTGGATCAGCTGCGTGCACAGCGGAGCGCCCCGCAGCGCCTCGCGCAGGGCGCGGCACGCCGGCGGCGGCTCGGCGGACGGACGCGGGCTCGACACGCTCAACGCTCCAGCAACTCCCGCGGCAGCGAGATGTCCACCACGTCCACGCGCCCGGTGAAGTCGGGGCCGCGTCCGCGGGCGAATCCGAGCTTGGGGGCCCCGAAGGTGGCGGTGCGGTGGGCGCGCACCGCGACACCGAGGATCTCGCCGGTGTCGCAGTCGAGCCCGCTCGGCAGATCGAGCGCGAGGATCGGGGCGCGGCGGTGGTTGAGCAGCCGGATCAGCGAGGCGTACGGCTCGCGCACCGGTCCCCGGGCGCCGGTGCCGAGCAGCGCGTCGACGAGCAGTTCGGTCGAGGCGATCGCCCGCGCCATGGCCTCGCGGTCCGCGGGCTCGTCGTGCTCGAGCAGCGGGATGCGCATGCGCCGGCAGATCTCCGCGTTCGTCGCGGCGTCCGAACCGGGCGGCAGCGCGTCGCGGCGCGCGGCGAGGTAGCAGCGCACGTCGTAGCCGCGATTGTGCAGGTGGCGGGCGAGCACGAAGCCGTCGCCGCCGTTGTTGCCGCGGCCGCAGAACACGAGCACCCCGCGGCCGCGCGGCGGCCGCCGCGCGCTGCCGCCGGCCCCCTCGCCCTCGAGCATCGCGAGCGCGATCTCGGCCGCCCCGCGGCCGGCGTTCTCCATGAGCAGCAGGCCCGGAATGCCGTAACGCTCGATGGCGAGTCGGTCGAGTTCGCGCATCTCGGCGCGCGAGCGGGGGCGCAACGGATCGAGCGGTGTCATGGCGTGTGCTCACCGGCCTCCGCGGTCCTGGTAGCGCCGGCTCGCCCGCTTGAGGAACGCGCGTTCGCGCGGGGTGAGCGAGCCGATGCCCTCGCGGTTGATCTTGTCGAGCAGCGCGTCGAGCCGCGCCTCGCTCTCCTCGGCCTGCGCCGCACGCCGCGCCTCGAGCCGCGCGGAGAAGCGATCGATCCAGCGGTCGAACCGGTCGCGGTGGCGCACGAAGATGTAGCCGAAGGCGGCGCCGCCGAGGTGGGCGAGCTGCGAGACGCCGCCGCCGGTGGCGCTCAGGAAGTTGAGCAGATCGAGTCCGATCAGCAGCACCACGAGCAGCCACGCCTCGATCGGCAGCACGAAGAACAGCAGCACCCGGCG
>RFJN01000176.1 GCA_003694875.1 Planctomycetota bacterium
CGGCTGCACGACGCCGCGACCGCGCTCGCCACCGCGCTGCTGCTCGTGTGCGGCTCCGCCCTTCGTGCCGAGACCGCGTACCTGCGCGACGGCCGCGTTCTCGAGGGCCGGATCGTGGAGGAGCGGCCCGAGGAGATCGTGCTCGAGGGCAGCGACGGACGACGGTACGTGCTGCTGCGCATGGAGATCGATCGGCTCGACTACGGCCGACGCGAGCACGCTAGCGATGCGCCGCCGCCGCCGGCCCGCTCCCGGCCCCGCGCCGGGTCGAGGTCCGAGACGGCGCGCGGGCGACAGCCGGTCTCCGATCGCCCGCGGCCCGCCTCGCCGACCGCTCGCCCGGATCCCGTTCTCGCGCTGCTGCGCAGCGCGACCCGCACCGCACAGGTGCTCGACGCCATCGCGCGACTCGGTCCGCAGCGGCCTGCTCCGGCCGTTCTCGCCGCGCTCGCCGAACGCACCCGGCACGGCCAGCCCGCCGTGGTGCGGATCGCCGCCCTCGAGGCGCTTGCGCGCTACGGCGGCCGCGTCGCCGAGCGCACGCTCGCCCGCCGCGCCCGGTCGCACGACGTGCGCGTGCGGGAAGCCGCCGCCCGGGCCCTGGCGAGTCCGGCGCTGCGGCCGCTCGCCGTCATCGCGCCGCTGTCGGAGCTGCTCGTCGATCCGGTGCCCCGCGTGCAGCGCGCGGCGCGCGAGAGCGCGCGCCGCTGGCTCGCCGATCCGCGCACGAGCTCGCTGTGGATCGCCGCGCTCGAGCCGGGGGGCGAGCGCCCCCTTCGCTCGCCGCGCGCGCGCGCGGCCGTGCTGACGCTGCTCGCCGAGGTGCCCGGATCCGAAGCCTTCGCGGCGCTGTGCCGCTGCGCCGAGGGGGAGTCGGATGCGCGTTGCCGTGCGACGGCGGTTCGCGCGATCGCCGTGCGCAGCGAGCGTACCGTGGTGGCGATCCTGCTGCGGACGCTGCGCGACCCGGCGGTCGAGGTCCGGATCGCGGCCGCCGAGGGCCTCACCCGGCGCGGCAAGCGGCTCGGGCTCGAACGGCTGCTCGCGATCGCGACCGATCCCGAGCGCTCCGCCGAGCACCGAAGACAGGCGTGGCGGGCGCTCGAACGCGCGCTCGGGGTGCGGCTCGCGCACGATCCCGCGATCTGGCGCGCGCATTTCGAGGCACGGTTCGGCGGCGAATGACGCCCGCGGGCGCGTCGTGGCGTCAGCCGCGCGCCGCCACCGGCCGGGCCAGGGCTTGCACCTGCGCGGCGCACACCTTGTACTCCGCGGTGCCGGTGACCGCGTCCCCGGCGTCCACCGTCAGCAGGTTGGCCCGCGCCTCGTGGAAGTGCATGGGCATCCAGATCCGGCCCCGGCGCACCCGCCGCGTCACGCGCGCACGACAGACCACCTCGCCGCGTCGCGAACGCACCCGAACGTGCTCTCCGTCCGCGATTCCCCGCGCCTCGGCGTCGCGGGGGTGGATCTCCACGAACGCCTCGGGCTGCTTCGCCAGCGGACCGGGCTCGCGGCGCGTCTGCGTGGCGGCGTTGTAGTGGTACAGCGTCCGCCCCGTCGAGAGCACGAGCGGGTACTCGCTGTCGGGCGGCTCGGCCGGAGGACGGAAGTGCACCGGCATGAAGCGGCCCCGGCCGCGCAGCACCCCTCCTCTGTGCAGGTAGGGGGTGCCGGGGTGCTCGGGATCCGGGCACGGCCACTGGATCCCGAGCCCGCGCCGCTCGATGCGCTCGTGCGATATGCCGGCGAACTTCGGCGCGAGCGAGGCCATCTCCGCATAGATCTCGGCCGGTCCCGCGTAGTCCCAGCCGCGCTCCGCACCCGCCGCGCGCGCGAGCCCACACAGGATCTGCCAGTCCGCGCGCGCCTCGCCCGGCGGCTCGACCGCCTTGCGCACCCGCTGCACCCGGCGCTCGGAGTTGGTGAACAGCCCCTCCTTCTCGGCATAGCAGGCCGCCGGCAGCACCACGTCCGCGAAGCGCGCGGTCTCGTTGAGAAAGATGTCCTGCAGCACCAGGAACTCGAGCGCGTTCAGACCGCGTTCGATCTCCGCCACGTTGGGCTCCGAGATCACGAGATCCTCGCCCATGACGAACAGCCCGCGGATCCCCTGCCCGAGCGTCTTCATCATCTGGTTCAGGTTGAGCCCCGGCTCGGGCGCAAGCGTCACGCCCCAGGCCCGCTCGAAGCGCGCGCGTGCGGCAGGATCGTCGACCCGCTGGTAGCCCGGCAGGAACACCGGACTCGCTCCGGCGTCGTTCGCCCCCTGCACGTTGTTCTGCCCGCGCAGCGGATTCATGCCCGCCGAGCGCCGGCCGAGATGCCCCGTCATGAGCACGAGGTTGCTCAGCGCGTAGACGTTGTCGGTGCCGTGGCTGTGCTCGGTCACGCCCAGGGTGTAGTAGATCCCTGCCCGCTCGGTGCGCGCGTAGGCGCGTGCCGCCCAGCGGATGTCGTCCGCCGACACCCCCGTCACCTTCTCCGCCTCCTCCGGCGGATAGCCGAGCACCGCCTCGCGCACCGCCTCGAAGCCCTCGGTGTTGGCCTCGATGAAGGCGCGGTCGACCAGATCCTCGGTCACGATCACGTGCGCCATCGCGTTGAGCAGCCACACGTCGGTGCCTGGGCGCAGCGCGAGGTGGCGCGTCGCGATGCGCGTCAGCCAGATCTCGCGCGGATCGGCCACGATCAGCGTCGCGCCGCGGCGCACCGCGCGCTTCATCTCCATGCCGATGATCGGGTGCGCCTCGGTCGTGTTGCTCCCGATCACGAACAGCAACTCGGCGTCGCGGATCTCGTCGATCGCGTTCGTCATGGCGCCGGCGCCGAAGGTGGTGACCAGACCGGCCACCGTGGGGGCGTGTCAGGTCGCGGCACACTGGTGCACGTTGTGGGTGCCGAAGACCGCGCGCGCGAGCTTCTGCACGAGGTAGTTCTCCTCGACCGTGCACCGGGAGGAGGAGACGAAGCCCAGCGCATGGGCGCCGTGCCGGCGGCGCACCCGCTCGAGACCCTCGGCCGCGCGCGTGAGCGCCTCCCGCCAGCCGGCCTCGCGCAGCCGCCCGTCGCGATCGCGCACGAGCGGCGTGCGCAGACGGTCGCGGTGATGGATGAAGCGGTAGGCGAACCGGCCCTTCACACACAGGTTGCCGTCGTTGGGCAGCGTGCCCGGCGGCGGGCTCGTCACCGCCACCACCTCCCCGCGCCCCTCGCGCGCCTGCGGGTCCACCTGCAGATCGAGCTGGCAGCCCACCCCGCAGTAGTTGCACGTGGTGCGCACCGTGCGCAGCGGCCGGCGGCCGAGCCGCCCCTCGCGCAACGGCATCGCCTCCACCATGGCGCCGGTCGGACACACGTCGATGCAGCCGCCGCACAGCTCGCAGCTCGTCTCGAGCAGCGAGCGGTCGTCGGTGGTCGCGATCGTCGTGTACGCACCGCGGTCCGCGAGCGTGATCGCCGACACCCCCTCCACCTCCTCGCAGTAGCGGGTGCAGCGTGCGCACGCGATGCAGCGCTCGGGACGGAACGCCACGTACGGGTTGGGGGCGGGGCGGCGCCGCGCGCGACGCGCGGGCAGCCGGTCCGCGATCGGGCGCGCACCGCAGCGCTTCGCCCAGCGGTGCAGCTCCGAGGGCCGAAGCGCCTCGCTCGCCGCCTCGTCATCCACGTTGTCGGCGAGGTACATCGCGAACAGCGTCCGGCGGTGCCGCTCGATCCGCTCGCTGCGCGTGCGCACCACCATGCCGTCGGTCAGCGGTGTGCGACACGCCGGCGCGAGCCGGCGCCAGCCATCGATCTCCACCAGACAGCTGCGGCACACACCCGCCGGCTCGAGGCGCGGATCGTGGCACAGCGCCGGGATCTCGTCGTCGCGTCCGGCGCGCGACAGCGCCTGCAGGATCGTCTCGCCCGGCCGGAAGACGTGCCGCTCGCCGTCGATCGTGGCCTCAGCCCGCCGGATCTGGTCCACCGTCTGCTCCCTCCCCGAAGTGACGCAACCACGATGTCAACGGCAGTGCTGCCGCCTGCCCGAGCCCGCAGATCGAGCCCGCCTCCATCTCCCATGCGATCTCGTGCACCTGCGCGAGCGCATCCGGATCCCCGCC
>RFJN01000177.1 GCA_003694875.1 Planctomycetota bacterium
CCCTCGATCCTCGTGCGGCTCCGCCCGCGGGCGCACCACGACGCCCCGGCACGCGCACACCGGCCTGCTGTCCCGATCGCACCCGCGCCCGGTCCGGGCGCGCGCCCGACGACCGACCACGCGCCGTGCCCGGTCCGCCCCGCCCCCCACGGTGCGCGGCATTGTACCGTCCCGCCGCGCGGCGTGTGCGCACCCGGCGTCACGCCACCACCGAGCCCGTCCCGCCGTTCAGGCGCGGCGCAGCCGCCGACGTCCACCCGGCCCGGCCGCTCGCCGCGCGTGCCCTAGATCCGCGGCGGCGTGACGTCGATCTGCCCCTGGTACTTGCCCCGCTTGTCGCCGTACGAGATCTCGCACGGCTCGGCCGCACCGAAGAACAGCAGCTGGCAGATCCCCTCGTTCGAGTAGATCTTCGCCGGCAGCGGCGTGGTGTTCGAGATCTCGAGCGTCGCGTAGCCCTCCCACTCCGGCTCGAGCGGGGTGACGTTCAGGATGATCCCGCAGCGCGCGTAGGTGCTCTTGCCGACGCACACCGTCATGACGCCGCGCGGAATCCGCAAGTACTCGTACGTCCTCGCGAGCGCGAAGGAGTTGGGCGGGATCACGCACACATCACCGCGGAAGTCCACGAAGCTCGCGGGATCGAACTGCTTCGGATCGACGATCGTGTTGTGGATGTTCGTGAAGATCTTGTACTCGTCCGCGACCCGCAGATCGTATCCGTACGAGCTGACCCCGTAGCTGATCACCCCCTCGCGCACCTGCCGGTCGACGAACGGCTCGATCATCCCGTGCTCGCGCGCCATGTGCCGGATCCAGCGATCGTTCTTGATCCCGGCGCCCGCCTCCACCATGCGCTCGATCGCCGCCGTCGTCGCATTCGCCATCGCCCGCTCTCCTCCCCGCCTCGCACCGGCTGCAGCGCTTCAGTGTACCGATCGCACCGACACCCGCGCCGCCTCGCGCTCACGGCCGGATCGTGCGCACCCACAGGATCCCCGGCTGCGCCGCGAGGCGCTCGAGCACCTCGGCGGGCGGCTCGCTGTCGACGTTGAGGATCGCGAGCGCGGTGCCGCCCGTGGTGTCGCGCCCCACGTACATGCTCGCAATGTTGATCCCCTGCTCGCCGAGCAGCGTCCCGATCAGCCCGATCACGCCCGGGGTGTCGGTGTTCGACACGAGCAGCATGGGCCCCTCCGGCAGCGCGTCGGTCTGGTAGCCGTCGAGCCGCACGAGCCGCGGCGAGCGCTGCCCGAAGATCGTGCCCGCGAGCCGCCGCACCCGCAGCGCCTGCGTGCCCCCCTCGACGGTCTCGACCTCGGTGGTCACGAGGTGGGTGTAGTCGTACGTCTCGCTCGTCGCCTCCTCGACCACCTGCAGGTGGTGCTCGCGCGCGAGGTGCTCGGCGTTCACGAGGTTGACCGGCGCGCTCACGAAGTGGCGCAGGAAGCCGGCGAGAAAGCCCAGTGTCAGCCAGCGCCGCTCGCTCGGTCCGAACAGCTCGCCCGCGTATCGCAGCACGATCTGGCGCACCGTGCCCTCGCGCAGCTGCGCCTGCATGCTGCCGAGCCGCCGCAGGAGTTCGGTCCACGGCTCGACGCGTTCGGCGAGCGCCGGGTCGACCGCCACCATGTTCACCGGGTGCGTGATCGCTCCGTGCAACAGGTAGTCGATCAGCTGCCGCGCGCTCTGCGTCCCCACCGCCTCCTGCGCCTCGCGGGTCGACGCCCCGAGGTGCGGGGTCAACACGATCCGCGGCTCCTCGAGCAGAGGACTGCCCGCCGGCAGCGGCTCCTCGGTGAACACGTCGAGGGCGGCGCCCGCGATCGCACCGCCGCGGATCGCCTCGAGCAGCGCGGCCTCGTCCACCACGCCCCCGCGCGCGGTGTTGATCACGATCGCCCCCGGTTTCATGCTTTCGAGCCGCCGCGCGTCGATCAGCCCGCGGGTGCGGTCGTTGAGCGGCACGTGCAGCGACAGGAAGTCCGCCTCGCGCACCACCTCGTCGAGATCGGCCACCTCGATCTCGAGCGCCCGCGCCACCTCCTCGGTCACGAACGGATCGTAGCCGAGCACGCGCATGCCGAGACCCACCCCGCGGCGCGCCACCTCGCGGCCCACCTTGCCGAGCCCGATCACCCCGAGCGTCTTGCCCGCGACCGCCACGCCAATCCAGCGCTTGCGCTCCCAGCGCCCCTCGTGCAGCGCCGCGTGCGCCTGCGGCACGTTGCGGGCGGCGGCGAACAGCAGCGCGATCGCGTGCTCGGCCGCCGCCACCGTGTTGCCCTCGGGCGTGTTCATGACGAGCACCCCGCGGCGGGTCGCCTCGCGCAGATCGATGTTGTCGACCCCCACCCCGGCGCGCACCACCGCACGCAGCCGCTCGGCGCGCGCGAGCGCCTCGGCGTCGACCTTCGTGCCGCTGCGCACGATCCAGCCGTCGTAGCGCGGCAGCCGCTCGAGCAGCGCCTCGCGCGAGAGCTTCGGCTCGTAGTCGAGCTCGATCTCCTTCACCCCCTCGAACACCGCGAGGCACTCCGGCGCCACGTTGTCCGAGATCAGCACCCGGAACGGTCCCTGCTCCGCTCGCGTCATCGCTGCGCTCTCCTCGTCGTCACCCCCGCGCCTCGCGCTCAGTCGAGCCGCACCCCCGGCTGCAGAAAGGGATTGTTGCGTCGCTCGAAGCCCACCGTGGTGGGCGGACCGTGGCCCGAGAGCAGGCGCGTGTCGTCCGGCAGCTGCAGGATGCGCTGCTCGATCGAGCGCAGCAGCGTCCGGCCGTCGCCGCCCGGCAGATCGACCCGGCCCACCGAGCCCTGGAAGATCGTGTCGCCGACGAAGGCCACCCCCGCCCGCGGCTCGTAGTACACCACCCCGCCGGGGCTGTGGCCCGGGGTCGCGAGCACCTCGAACTCGATCGTCTCGCCCACCGCCACCCGGTCGCCGTCGCGCACGAGCACCTCGATCGGCGGCGGCGGTTCGACCGGCACCCCGAACGCCGCCCCCTGCGCAGCCGCGCGCTCGATCAGCGGCACATCGCCGGCCGGCGCGTGGATCGTCGCCTCGGGATAGCGCCTCTTGAGCGGCGCGAGCCCGCCCACGTGGTCGAGGTGGCCGTGGGTGATCAGGATCTTGTCGAGCCGCGCCCCGAGCCGTTCGATCGCCTCCGGGATCCCGCTGCCGTCCTCGCCGGTGTCGACCACCGCCGCCACGCCGCTGCGCTCGCACACCACCACGTACGCGTTGGCCGCAAACAGCCGACTCGTCACGGTCACGATCTTCACGCCGTCCTCGCCTCCCGCTCGCGCGGGGCGCGCCGCCGCGCCACCGCCCGGATCCGCTCCATGACCGCGAGCGCATGCCGCGGACTGTTGAACGGCGGGATCACGTAGAAGCCGTGCGCCACGTCCCACACCGCGTCCACGATCCGCTCGATGCGCGCGAGCCCGCGCTCGCGTCCCTCCTCGCGCCCGAGCCCGCGCAGCTCCGCGCTCACCTCCTCGGGCACGTCGATTCCCGGCACCTCGTTGTGCACGAACGCCGCCATGCGCTCGTTGAACAGCGGCAGCAGCCCGAGGAAGATCGGCACGCCGAGTTCCTCCGCCGCGGCGTACATCTCGCGCACCCGCGCCACGTCGTAGCACGGCTGCGTCAGCACGAAGTGCGCCCCGAGCCCCACCTTCTTGCGCAGCCGCCGGAGCTGTCCCGTGATCCGCAGGCCGTTGGGGTTGAACGCCACCCCGATCGTGAAGGCGGTGCGCTGCGCGAGCGGCTGCGCGCCGACCGGCTCGCCGCGGTTCATGGCTGCGAGCATGCCCACGAGCCCGAACGAGTTGGTGTCGTAGACGCTGCTCGCCCCCGGCTGCCCACCGATCGAGGCGGGATCGCCGGTGACCCCGAGCACCGCCCGGATCCCGAGCGCGTGCGCCCCCATGAGCAGCCCCTGGGTGCCGATGAGGTTGCGGTCGCGACAGCCCACGTGCACGATCGCGGGCAGCCCCGCCGCCTCCTGCACGAGGTGGCCCACCGCCACCGCCGACATGCGCGTCACCGCGAGCGGACTGTCGCCGATCGTGATCGCGCTCGCCCCGGCGGCGGCGAGCCGCTGCGCGCCGTCGATCACCCGGCCCACGTCGAGGTCCTTGGGCGGATCGAGCTCGACGATGATCGCGGGATCGGCGCTGCCCGGCCGCGCCTCGCGCAGAAACCGCAGCCGTTCGAGTGCGGGCGCAACCGCACGGGGCGCCCGGCTCGGCACCTCGATCGGGCGCGGGCCCGCCTGCAGCTCGCGGGCGCGAGCGCGCCGCTCGCGCCGCAGCCGGTCGCGCGCGCTCTCGAGCGGCACCGCGGACCGCCCTCGCAGCGCGCGCCGCATGGCCGCGATGTCGGCGGGTGTCGTGCCGCAGCAGCCGCCGATCAGCCGCACCCCCGCGTCCGCGAGCCGGCTCGCCGCCGCCGCCATGTACTCCGGTGTGGTGACGTAGATGTAGCGGCCGCCGAGCAGCTCGGGCTGCCCCGCGTTGGGAAACGCGCTCAGCAGCACGTCACCGTCGAACAGCCCCGCCCGCACGAGCTCCTCGACCGCCTCGCACACCTCCCGCGGCCCCTTGCCGCAGTTGGCGCCCACCACGTCCGCTCCGAGTTCGAGCGCCTCGCGCGCCGCGTCGGCGATCGCGAGCCCGCGCGGGGTGTAGCCGCCCTCGGTCACCGCGAACTGCACCACGAGCGGCAGCTCGGTGCGCGAACGCGCGGCCCGCACCGCCGCGCGCAGCTCGTCCCGGTCGAGCAGCGTCTCCACCACGAGCAGATCGACACCACCCTCGGCGAGCGCCTCCATGGCGGTGCCGAAGATCTGCTCGGCGTCGGCCGGACACTCCTCGCCCGGACGCCGTCCGAGCGGCCCCACCGAGCCCGCCACGAACGCGCGATCGCCCGCGACCGCGCGCGCGAGCCGCGCTCCGGCGCGGCACAGCGGCGCCACCCGGTCCGCGAGCCCGTGCGGCTCGAGCCGCAGCCGGTTCGCGCCGAAGGTGTTGGTCTCGATCAGCTCCGCGCCCGCGACCACGTACTGCCGGTGGATCGACTTGACGAGCTCCGGACGCTCGAGGTTGAGCGCCTCGTAGCACGCGTCGAGCGGCACCCCGCTGCGATAGAACATCGTGCCGGTGGCGCCGTCGCCCACCACCACGCGCTCGCGCAGCAGCTCGATCAGTTCGCGTCCGCGCTCGGCTCCCACACCCGCTTCCTCACCGCTGCCCCACCGGGGCGACGCACCGCGTCAGGATAGCGAAGCGGGCCGGCCGGGGCCACGGCGCCCCCTCCGGCCCGCACCGCGAACCGCCTCCCGCGCCTCAGGAGCGCTCGACGATCTGCACGATCGAGCGCACGTGCTCGGCGCTGCGCTCGAGCGCGGCGCGCTCCTGCTCGGTCAGCGGGATCTCGACGACCTGCTCGACACCACCGGCGCCGATGATGCACGGCACCCCCATGTAGATGCCGTTGACGCCGTACTCGCCCTCGAGGTAGACCGCGCACGGCAGCAGCCGCTTCTGGTCGAGCAGGTAGCTCTCCGCCATGGCGATCGCCGCCGCCGCGGGCGCGTAGAAGGCGCTCGTGCCCATGAGGCCCACGATCTCGCCCCCGCCCTTGCGGGTGCGCTCGATGATCGCCTCGAGCTGCTGCTCCGAGATCCGCACCGTGGCGGGCACCCCGTTGATCGTGCACGCGCTCGGCACCGGCACCATCGAGTCGCCGTGGCCGCCGAGCACCATGGCGCGGGTGTCCTTGACGCTCACCCCCGCCGCACGCGACAGAAAGAGGCTGAAGCGCGCGCTGTCGAGAATGCCGGCCATGCCGACCGCCTTGGCGCGGGACATCCCCGTCACGCGCTTGAGTTCGTAGACCATCGCGTCGAGCGGATTCGAGATCACGATCACGAACGCGTCCGGGCAGTACTCCTTCACGTTGGTGGCCACGTTGCGAATGATCGGCAGGTTCTTGCCCACGAGGTCATCGCGGCTCTCGCCGGGCTTGCGCGGAATGCCGGCGGTGATGATCACCACGTCCGCCCCGGCGCAGTCCGACCACGTCGAGGTCCCGGTGATCGTGGCGTCGTAGCCGAGGATCGCCCCGCACTGCTCGAGATCGAGCGCCTTGCCCTTCGCCACCCCCTCCTTCTGCGGGATGTCGAGCAGCACCACGTCGCCGAGCTGCTTCTGCGCCGCGAACAGCGCGAGCTGCCCGCCGATGTTGCCCGCGCCGATCAGCGCGATCTTCCTGCGTCCCATGCCGTGCCCTCGCTCTAGTCCATGTTCTCGATGATCGCCGCGCCGTACTCCGAGCACTTGAGCAGCGTCGCGTCCTCGCGCAGCCGCGCGAAGTCGTACGTCACCCGCCCCTGCTCGATCGTGCGCTCCACCCCGGTCTCGATCCGTTCGGCCGCCTCGTCCCAGCCCATGTGGCGCAGCATCATGGCGCCGGACAGGATCAGCGAACTCGGGTTCACCTTGTCGAGCCCGGCGTACTTCGGCGCGGTGCCGTGGGTCGCCTCGAACAGCGCCACCCCGTCGCCGATGTTCGCCCCCGGCGCGATCCCGATCCCGCCCACCTGCGCGGCGGCGGCGTCGGACAGGAAGTCGCCGATCAGGTTCGGGCAGCACACGACGTCGTAGCTCTCGGGCCGCATGAGCACCTGCTGGAACATCGAGTCGGCGATCCGGTCGTTGACGAGCAGCATCGACTTCCACTTCCCGTCGCCGTGCGAGTCGCCGATGCTGTCGAGCACCGCGGTGATCTCGTCGCGCACCGCCTGCTGGAACGAGGCCGGCGCGGCGTCGTAGCCCGGCTCGAGCATGCGCGCCCAGTCCTCGATCGTGCCGTCCGGCTTCGCCTCGCGGTTGCCGAGGATCCAGCTCTCGCGCTCCGAGACCGCGCGGTCGCGGAACGACTCGCGCATGACCTCGTAGCCCCAGTCGCGGAACGCCCCCTCGGTGAACTTCATGATGTTGCCCTTGTGCACGAGCGTCACCGTCTTGCGACCGTAGCGCAGCGCGTACTCGATGCCCGCCTTGATCAGGCGCTTGGAGCCGAACGGCGACATGGGCTTGATCCCGATCCCGCTCGGGCTGCGGATCGGCCTGCCGAGTTCGGCGCTCAGCGCGATCACGCGCTCGGACTCCTCCGAGCCGCACGGCCACTCGATCCCCGCGTAGACGTCCTCGGTGTTCTCGCGGAAGATCACGATATCGAGCTTCTCGGGGTGGCACACCGGCGACGGCGTGCCGCGGAAGTAGCGCACCGGCCGCACGCACTGGTAGAGGTCGAGCCGCTGGCGCAGCGTCACGTTGAGCGAGCGGATGCCGCCGCCGACCGGCGTGGTGAGCGGCCCCTTGATCGCCACGCGGTGGCTCGCGATCGCCTCCACGGTCTCCTCGGGAAGCCACGAGCCGGTGCGGTTGTACGCCTTCTCGCCCGCCAGGATCTCCTTCCACACGATCCGCCGCGCACCGCCGTAGGCCTTGTGCACCGCCGCGTCGAAGACCCGCTGCGAGGCGGCCCAGATGTCCGGCCCCGTACCGTCGCCCTCGATGAACGGCACGATCGGATCGTCCGGCACCACGAGCCGCCCGTCCTCGTACCGGATCCTGCTGCCCTCGCCCATGCTCTCCTCCTGTCGGCCCGCAGCCGTGTCGTACCGGTTCCGTCAGCGCGCGGCGGCGAGCCGCTCGCCGAGTGTGCGCCCGATCTCGGCCGGGCTCTCGGCTACAGCGATCCCGGCCGCCCGCAGCGCCTCGATCTTGTGTTCCGCGGTCCCCTCGCCGCCCGAGATGATCGCCCCGGCATGCCCCATGCGCTTGCCGGGCGGCGCGGTGCGCCCCGCCACGAAGGCCACCACCGGCTTGCGCACGTGCTCGCGCACGAACGCCGCCGCCTCCTCCTCGGCGCTGCCGCCGATCTCGCCGATCAGGATGATCGCCTCGGTGGCGGGATCGGCCTCGAACGCGGCGAGACAGTCGATGAAGTCGGTGCCGTTGACCGGATCGCCGCCGATCCCCACGCAGCTCGACTGCCCGAGACCGAGCTGGCTCACCTGCCAGACCGCCTCGTAGGTCAGCGTCCCCGAACGGCTCACGATCCCCACCCCGCCGGGGCTGTGGATGTAGCCCGGCATGATGCCGATCTTGCCCACCCCCGGCGTGATGATGCCGGGGCAGTTGGGCCCGATCAAACGCGTGCCGGGCCGGTCGGCGAGCGCGCGCTTGACCTTGACCATGTCGAGCACCGGAATGCCCTCGGTGATCGCCACGATCAGCTCGATCCCCGCCTCGGCCGCCTCGCAGATCGCGTCGGCGGCGAACGGCGGCGGCACGAAGATCATGCTCGCGTTGGCGCCGGTCTGCTCGCGCGCCTGCGCCACCGTGTCGAAGATCGGCAGCGTGCCGCCGTCCTCGAGTTCGAACGCGCTGCCGCCCTTGCCCGGCGTCACCCCGCCCACGAACCGGGTGCCGTACGCCACACACTGGCGTGTGTGGAACGAGCCCGCCGAGCCGGTGATCCCCTGCGTGATCACCCGCGTGTTCTCATCCAGCCAGATCCCCATCGACCCGCCTCCTCCGGGATCGCCGCCCCCCGACGCGATCCGCCTGCGTTTGCGTTGTGCCCGTCAGTTCGCCACGCCCGCGGCGGCGACCACCTTGTCGGCCGCGTCCGCGAGATCGGTCGCCTCGGTGATCGGCAGCCCGCTCTCGCGCAGCATGGTCCGTCCCCGCTCGACGTTGGTGCCCTCGAGCCGCACCACGAGCGGCACCGACAGCCCCACCTCGCGCGCCGCCTCGATCACCCCCTCGGCGATCACGTCGCAGCGCATGATCCCGCCGAAGATGTTGACGAGAATGGCGCGCACGTTGGCGTCCGACAGGATGATCCGGAAGGCTGCCGCCACCTTCTCGGCGTTCGCGCCCCCGCCCACATCGAGGAAGTTCGCCGGCTCACCGCCGTGCAGCTTGATAATGTCCATGGTCGCCATGGCGAGCCCGGCGCCGTTGACCAGACACCCGATGTTGCCCTCGAGCTTGATGTAGCTCAGCCCCCGCTCGCGCGCCTCGATCTCGGCGGGATCGGTGCCGGTGTCGTCCCGGTAGCCGGCTATGTCGGGGTGCCGGAACAGCGCGTTGTCGTCGAAGCTCATCTTCGCGTCGAGCGCGAGCACCTGCCGGTCCTCGGTCACCACGAGCGGGTTGATCTCGACGAGCGAGGCGTCGGTCTCGGTGAACGCGCGCGCGAGCCCGCTCACAAGCCGCACGAAGCCGCGGCGCTCCTCCTTGCCGAGCCCGAGCTGGAACGCAAGCCGCCGCGCCTGGAACGGCATGAGCCCGAGCGCCGGATCGATCCACTCCTTGTGGATCGCCTCGGGGCGGCTCGCCGCCACCTCCTCGATGTCCATGCCGCCCTCACTCGAGGCGATCACGCACGGTCGCGAGCGCGCCCGATCGAGGGTGACCGCGACGTAGAGTTCGCGCGCGATCGCGAGCCCCTCCTCGACGAGCACGCGGTGGCAGATCACCCCGGCGGGCCCGGTCTGGACCGTCACGAGCTTGTGCCCGAGCATGGCGGCCGCGATCTCGCCCACCCGCGCCGGATCCTTCACCACCATGACGCCACGCACGTCCGAGCCCTCGAACCGCCCCTTGCCGCGGCCGCCGGCATGCACCTGCGCCTTGACCACGACGACGGGCGTGCCGAGCGCCTCGGCGTGCGCCTGCGCGAGCTCGGGGGTGTCGGCCACCATGTGCCGCGGGGTCGGGACGCCGAAGCGCCCGAGCAGCTCCTTCGCCTGGAACTCGTGGATCTTCATCTCGGTCCTCTCCGCTGTCGGATCCGCTCGGCGGCCGTCAACCCTTGTCGATCGTGACCCGCAGCGCGTGCAGCTTCTGCGTGATCCGATCCTCGAGCCGGTTGATGCGCGGCACGTTCTCGAGCACGATCGGTCGTTCGCTGTTGGACGGGCGAATCACCAGCGTGCCGGAGCCGAGCAGCAGGTGCTCGAACACGTCGGTGATCTCCTTGGTGAGCTGGATGTTGGGCGCCGGGAACCGCTCGACGTCACCGAGGAATCCGTGGTGGTGCAGGATCTCGTTGCCGCGGATCTCCCAGTAGTCGAAGCGGGTGTCGACCACGATCCCGATCAGCACCAGGACGTAGCTGCCGAAGAGCCCGAAGTAGAAGCCCGGCTGCGCCTCGAAGTTCAAGAGCCGGTAGAGCTTGCCGAGCAGCACGTCCAGCCCCACCTTGTCCTTGAGCAGCGCCCCGAGCAGCACGATCGTCACGATCGCGAGCACCATCACCATCGACACGTGGCGGGTGAACTCGAACGAGACGATCACGAGGTTGAAGAAGAACACGCACATGAACACGAAGCCGAGCGTGTGGGGACTCGCCCAGCCGAGCGCCTGCGCCACGCCGCACACCAGGGCGGTGACCGCCATCGGGTAGAAGAACACCGCCTTCGGATACTGCCGGATGATCAGCCGCTCGCCCTCGCAGCTGTCCCCGTCCGTGTTCGACCCGCCGCTCGCCGACGCCGGCGTCGCTCCCTTCGTGTCCTGCTCGGTCATCCCGAACTCCCCCTCCGCTGCGCGCTCCCCTCCGCCGCGCGAAGAGGGCCATGATAGACTCGGGCCCCGCCACGTCAACGCGGCCCCGTGGCGGCGGGCCGGCGGCTCAGCGCAGCAGGATCAGCCGGTTGCCGTCGACCACGCACTTCCACAGCTTCTGGTCGAACACCACGATCTCGGAGCCGAGGTAGCGCTCGCGCC
>RFJN01000178.1 GCA_003694875.1 Planctomycetota bacterium
GCCCAGGCCCGCGTGCAGCAGCTCGAACAGGAACTCGAGCGCCAGAAGCAGCTCGCCGCCGAACTCGCCCGCACCCAAGCCGAAGAGATCGCCCAGCTCGAGCAGCGGCTCGCCGCCGCCGAGGCCGCCGGACAGAGTGCGGGTGCCGACGCCGAGGCGCTCGCCGAGGCCCAGGCCCGTGCGCAGCAGCTCGAACAGGAGCTCGAGCGCCAGAAGCAGCTCGCCGCAGAGTTCGCACGCACCCAGGCCGAAGAGGTCGCCCAGCTCGAGCAGCGGCTCGCCGCCGCCGAGAAGCGCGCGGCCGAGGCGCAACAGCGCGCCGAGGAGGCCGAGAAGCGGGCGGCCGAGGGCGGCGAGGGCGCCGAGCAGCTCAAGGCGGCCAGTGCGGCGCTCGCCGGCAAGGTGGCGGAGCTGACCGAGCAGCTCGAGGCGGCCGCCGCCGCGCAGCGGGACGCCGAGGCGCGGGCGCAGGCCGCCGAACAGCAGCTCGAGCAGCTGCGCTCGGAGATCGAGCGCGTGCGTTCGGAAGCGGCCTCCCCCGAGGCGCTCGCCGCCGCCGAGCAGCGGGCGGCCGAGCACGAGCAGCGCGCAAGCGAACTCGCCGAGCGGCTCGCCGCGCTCGAGGCCGAACTCGCCGAGGCGCGGACGCAGGCGGCGGGCGCCGAACGCGCCGAGAGCCTCGAGGGCGAACTCGCCGCGGCCCGGCAGCAGATCACGCAGCTCGAGGGCGAGCTTGCGGGCGCCCGCGAGCGGATCTCCCAGCTCGAGGGGGAACTCGAGGCGGCACGCGGCGAGCTCGCCTCCGCCACCGAGGCGCTCGAGCGCTCGCGCAACGACACCCAGGCGCAGGCGGGCGCGCTGCAGGAGAAGCTCGCGGCGGCCGAGGCGCGGATCGCGCAGCTCGAAAGCGATCTCGCGGCCGCGACCGCGGCGGCCGCCTCGGCCGCAAACGCCGAGGCGATCGAGGCCGAACTCAAGACGGCCAACGAGCAGATCGCCGCGCTGCAGACCGCCCTCGCCGAGGCCGAGAAGGCGGCCGCGAGCGCGGCGCAGACCGAGGAACTCGAGGCGGAACTCGCCGCGGCCGCCGAGGAGATCGAACGGCTCGAGGCCGAACTCGAGGCGGCGCAGGCCGCCTCCGGCGGGCCGAGCCAGGAGGAACTCGACGAACTCGTCGCCGAGATCGAGAAGCTGCAGACCGAGAACCGCGAGCTGCGCGAGGAACTCGAGGCCGCACTCGACGAACTCGAGAAGCTCGCCTCCTGAGCGAGCGACCTTGACGCGACCTGCGGCTCGCCGGTACACCGGAGCCGGCCGCCGCGGGTCGGGAAGGGAACGGAACGGGACGTGATCAGCCACTGCCTCGTGTCGTCGGTGTTCACCCCGGGGGTGCGGATCCTGCGCAAGGGGCGCAGCTACGTGCTCGGCCGCGATCCGAACTGCGAGTTCCCCCTGCCGTCCGAGATCGTCTCGCGCCGGCACGCCGAGGTGCGCTGGGAGGACGCCGCCGGCGGGCGGTTCGTGCTGCGGGATCTCGGCTCGCGCAACGGCACCCTCGTGGGCGGGGTGCACGTGAGCGAGCACGTGCTGCGCGACGGCGACACGATCTGGATCGGCCCCTTCCACCTGCAGTACCGCGAGTACGACGGCGACATCACCGAACTGCTCGAGGAGGCGAGCGACGACTTCGACGCCACCGTCAGCCTGCCGCGCGAGGCGTTGACGGCCCCCACGATCAGCCGCGGCTTCAAGGGACGGTTCACCGGCGACGAACTCATGGAGATCTGCCAGCTGATCGGCTTCAACGAGAAGGAGGGGGTGCTGCACGTGCGCGGCAGCACCCACACCGGCGAGCTCTCGTTCTGGGGCGGGTTCGTGGTCCGGGCCGAGTGCGGGCCGCTGCGCGGCGAACGCGCGGCGCTGCAGCTGCTGTCGCTGCCCGAGGGCAGCTTCGAGTTCCTCGCCGGCCCGTGCGGCCAGCACATCGTGCGGCTACCGGTGGAGAATCTCCTCATGGAGGCAGCGCGTCGACGCGACGAGCAGCAGACCGAGGCCGACTCGTAACGGTGCGCGCGAGGCGCCGCCCGCGCGCGCCCCGACTCAGAAGCTCGTCCCCTTGGCGCTGCGCACCCGGACCCGGCCGTCGTAGCAGCCCACGCCCCAGCGGCCGGCGCCGTAGGAGCGGTCGGTGAGGCTGTGCCGCAGCACCGTGCGTCCATTGAGCCGCGCCACCACGCGCGAGATGTCCACGTCCACGAGCAGCGCGTGCGGCCGTCCGGGCTCGATCGCCCCCTTGTCGATCCGCACGTTCGCCAGCGTCTTCCAGCTCCGGCCGTCGAACCGCAACAGCGACACGAAGCCGGTCTGCTCGTTGAAGCCGTACGCCACCTTGTAGAAGCCGTCGCCGCGCCGGTAGGCGAAGATCACGTCCGCCTGCGCCCCCGAGGAGCCCGCCGGATCGAGCACGACCTCGGCCTCGATGCGGGCGAGCGGCCCGAGCGGCTCACCCCGGTGCAGCACCAGCGCCGAGTTGCGCGGGAACGACTCGCACACGAACCCGCCGTCGGGCAGCGTCCGCATCTCCCGCAGCACGATCTGCCACGGCAGCGCCTTCTTCGCGATCTTGCGCAGATAGAAGATCAGCCGGCGCTCGAGGTCCACGAGGTCGGGCCAGGTGGCGAGAAAACGCTCGCGCGCCTGCTTGACGAGCGGAGCGCCACGCGGCATGTGCGCCACGTCGAGCACGAACTGCCGGAACTGCTTGGGATCGCCGTTGGCGGGATCGTCGAGGAAGCGGCACAGCGCCCACGACTCGCCGTACTTGATCTGTCGCACCCCCGGATCGGGATCGACGAGCCCCTCGGTGAGCAGCTTCTCGAGCGGCACGAAGCGCCCGGTGTCGACCGCGTCGAGCACGTCGTAGACCAGGTCGGCGAACCACGGCACGCGCTCGGCGCAATGCTTGCCCCCGCCCACCGCGCGCTCGCTGAACATCTCCGCCACCCCCTCGCTCAACCAGTCGGGGAACTCGTCGTAGCTCGGGAAGAAGCGGTACTGCACCGCGTGCGCGATCTCGTGCATGAACAGCGCCTCGAGCATGCCCGGTCCCGTGCCCGGGGCACGATCGAGCCGCGGCTGGAAGACCATGTGCACCTCGGCATCCCTGGCGTAGGTGAACGCGAGGTTGGTCTTGAAGATGCCGCCGGTGCGCGCCGCCTCCGCCTTCTCGTACTCCGCGGCGGTCGCATACAGAAAGACGCGGATCGGCTCGCGCACCGGCTGCTGCTTGAGGTAGCGGGTGTAGAGCGACAGCGCCTTCTCGCCGTCGCGCAGCAGCGTCTCGCACACCGCACGCTCGCTCGCGGGAAAGTGGATCTCGAGCGACTTGCCCTGCAGCACGGCGTACTCGGGCGCGGCGCTCGCCACGAGCGCGCAACCGCACGCCACGAGCAGCGCGATGCCATAGCGCGTCCCCGAGATCCAGCGGCCTCGCCCTCTCGATCGCCCCACGGTCTGTCCTCCCCGTCCTCCTGCCGGTTCGACGTCCCCGACGCGCCGCCGCTTCACACCCCTCGTCGCACCGCCCGCTACCGGATCCGCCACGCGGGCAACCACGTCTCGCACAGCGGGCGGTAGCCGCGCGCCCGCAACGCCTGCTGCAGCGCCGCGCCGACCGCCGGCTCGCACACCACCGCCGTCGTGCGGTCGTTGCGCACCCGTGCCACGAGTTGCACCACCAGCCGGTCGGCCGCCTTCGCGGCGAGGTCCGCACGCGCCGATTCGAGTTCGGTCGCAAACTGCAGCGCGATCGTGCGCAGGGTGCGCACGATCTCGTCCGGCTTCTCGAGCGAGGCCCAGCCGAGAAGCGCCTCGAGGAACGCCGGTGAGAGCGCGGGCTCACGGCTTGGCTGCGCGGGAACGATCCGCTGCCAGCGCGCGGGCCGACGTGCCGGCGGCTGGGTCACGAGCGCGAGCCGGCTCGTGAAGCGGCGCAGCGCCTGGCGCTGCGCGTCGTGCTCGGGATCGGGATCGATCGGCGGCAGGGTCGGCCCGAGCGGCGGGGTGTAGAGCACCAGATCGGCGGTGGAGGCGAAGACCTCGAGCTGCTTGTGGTAGTCGGCGGTCGCGACCGGGATCGAGCCGCAGATCACGACCTGCTCGCCGTTCGGTCCGAGCCACGCGCGCACCGCCGCATCGAGCCGCGGCCGGCGGTGCTCCCACAGGCGGGTGAAACGTCCGTCGTACACCGGCCCGCGCGCACCGACCCGCACCTCGGTACGCGCCGGCGCCGCGAACAGCATCGCCACGTGCCGCACCGGCGCCGGCCGTACCGCCGGCCCGAGACGATCGAGCTTCGCCTCGACCGCGCCGGCGAGCCGCACCCGCGCCGCCACAAGCCCGGTCTCGAGCCCCGGCGCGAAGCGCTCGGCTCCGAACCGCGTCTCGGCCGGCAGGTAGCCCGTGCGCGCGGCCCGCACCGTGAACCGCGGGAAGCGCACCTGGCGTGAGACCTCGCTGGCGAACAGGCCGAGCGCGAGCCGCTCGTGCACCACCACCGTTCCGCGCGCATACCGCTGCCCGAGCACCACCGCGCCCGAGGCGTCGGTCCAGCCGAGCTGCACCACCGGATCCTCGTCGTTGTGGAGATAGACCACGGCGGCAGGCAGGAGCTGGCCCGCCTCGGCGTCGCGCACCGCCACGGGGCAGA
>RFJN01000179.1 GCA_003694875.1 Planctomycetota bacterium
CCACGAGGACGGTGGCGAGCACGATCACCGCACCGAGTCCGCCGAGCGCGAGCGCGGTGGCGCCGTCGAGCTGCTTGCGCAGCGTCGCGATCACGAGCGCGAGCACCGCCACGAGCGCGAGGAACAGCGGCAGCAGCGTGTAGCCCGTGGCGAGCAGCTCGAGCAGCCGCGGCGAGATCCCGTGCGCCTCGACCGTCTTCGCGAGCGATTCGTGTCCGGGGGCGGCGTACAGCATGCCGAGCACCACGACGGCACTCAGCCCGCCGAGCGCGAGCGCGCTGCCTCCGGACAGCGAACGCCGTGCGGCGGCGACGAGCAGACACAGCCCCGCCACCGCACCGAGCAACAGCGGCAGCGTCAGGTAGCCGAGCGCCACCCAGCGCATGAGCGATTCCGACATCCCGTGCAACGCCATGGTTCACCTCCTCCTGCCCTGCGTTCCGGCCGCGCCGCCGCCTCAACGGCGGATGCGAAAGCCCTCGTCGGTGCCGCGCGGCGCGCTCGGCTCGATCTCGAGCCGGTCCACGCGCGCCAAGGGCGGCCCCACCTGCAACCAGCGTTCGAACGCCTCGACCGCCTCCGGCGGCCCCTCGTACCACAGCTCCACGCTGCCGTCGGGCAGGTTGCGCACCCAGCCCGCGAGACCGAGCCGCTCGGCCTCCCGCGCGCTCGAGGCCCGGAAGAACACGCCCTGCACGCGTCCGAACACGCGTGCGTGGCGCGCGACCCGGCCTGGTGACGCCTCGCTCACCGCGCTACTCCCCCGCCCCGAGCCCGTGGCTCGGCAACCAGTGTGGCGCCTCGCCGCGCGCGGCGTCCATGCGGCGCAGCACCGCGACCGCGCCGAGGCCCACCTCGATCGCGGCCGCCTCGGCGCGCGCCTTCGCCTCGGTGTCGATGAAGACGTTGCGCGGCCGGTTGGCGTAGATCGCGCACACCGCCCCGGCGCGCACCCCGCGCAGCGTCGAGAGGCAGAACAGCGCCGCGGTCTCCATCTCCATGTTCTGCACGCCCATGCGCCCGAGCTGTTCGGGCAGCTCGGGCATGCGCAAGGGGAATCCCGGCACGTGACGCCCCTGCGCCCCGTAGAAGCCGCTCGCGGACGCGGTGAGCCCGAGCGTGTGTCGGTGCCCCGTGCGGCGTGCCGCCTCGAGCAGCGCGAGCACCACCTCGTGGTGCGCGAGGGCGGGATAGCCCTGCGGCACGAAGAAGTCGGTGGTGTTCTCGAGCTTGACCGCGCCCGCGGAGATCACGAGGTCGCCGAGTTCGAGTTCGGGCTGCAGCCCGCCCGAGGAGCCCACGCGGATGAAGGTGGGCCGTTCGACGAGCTGGCAGTACTCCACGAGCGCGATCTCGGTGTTGTCGCAGCCCATGCCGGTGGCCATGACGGTGAGCGGGCCGCCCTGCCACCGGCCGGTGAAGGTGACGTACTCGCGGTTGCGCCACTCGCCGTCGATCTGCTCGAAGCGCTGCGCGATCCGCTCGGCGCGCGCGGGATCGCCCACGAGGATGCAGCTGGAGGCGACCTCGCCCGGCGCGAGGCCTATGTGGTACTGCCGTCCCGTCTCGTCGCGCACCACCTCCGCGCTCTCGAACGCGTGTCGCTCGCTCGTGTCCACCGCGATCGCTCCTTTCGCTTGCCGCGCCTCGCCGCTCTCAGTAGCTGCCGGCGCCGGCGTCCTCGCCGCGCACGATCTTGACGCTCGCGCTCGCCCCGATCCGGTCCGCCCCGGCGCGCACCATGAGCAGCGCCTTCTTCTTGTCGCGGATCCCGCCCGAGGCCTTGACGCCGAGCCGCGGTCCGACGATCCGGCGCATGAGGGCGATGTCGGCGGCGGTCGCGCCCCCCGGGCCGAAGCCGGTCGAGGTCTTGACGTAGTCGGCGCCGGCGGCCACCGCGAGCTCGCACGCCACCACCTTCTCCTCGTCGGTGAGCGCGCCCGTCTCGAGGATCACCTTGACGATCACGTCCGGTCCCGCCGCCTCGACCACCCCCTCGATGTCGCGCTGCACCACGCCGTGCAGCCCGCTCTTGAGGGCGCCGACGTTGATCACCATGTCGAGTTCGTTCGCGCCGTCGCACACCGCCTGCCGCGCCTCGGCCGCCTTGATGACGGGGCTGTTGGCGCCGAGCGGGAAGCCGATCACGGTGCAGACCTTGACGCAGCTTCCGGCGAGCAGCTCCGCGCACACCGGCACCCAGAAGGGGTTGACGCACACCGAGGCGAAGCCGAAGCGCACCGCCTCCTCGCACAGCGTCTGGATCTGCTCGGCGGTGGCGTCCTGCTTGAGCAGCGTGTGGTCGATCCGGTGCGCGAGGTCCTCGGGCGCGCTCGTGAGGCCCGGGGCGGTGCTCACACGGTCGGCCCCCGCGTCGACGACCGCGCGGAAGGCACTCGAGCACACCACGACGCACCGGCCGCGGTCGCCGCAGCCGAAACAGGGGGGACCGCCGCGCAGCTCGCCCGCCCAGGGGCTCGCACCCGCGGCGAGCAACTGCTCGAGTTCGCGCGTCACGCGCTCGACGAGCGCCGGGTCGACAGCGGCGGCGGAACCGGTGGTGGCAGCCATGGTCATCCCTCGTTCATGCGGTGGTGGGCGGCACGGTGATCAGCGAGGCGGGATCGGGCCAGGGACCGACCTCGTGCTCGAGCCCGTCCACGACCGCCACCACGAGCGCGCGCACCGGCGTGGCCTCGTCGGCGAGCACGATCCGCGCCCCGCCGCCCTCGTCGTTGACGAGCACGAGATCGCCGCGACCGGCCTGCACGCGGTCGACCGCGACGAACGAGGCGCCGACCGGCTGCTCTCCGTCCGGCGCGACGGGCTGGCACACAAGCAGCTTCGCCCCCTCGAGGTGCGGGTTGTGCACCGGCGCCACGACCTGGCCCACCACGCGACACAGCTTCATGGACGCTCTCCCGTCTCCGGTCGCCAGCGCTCGATGCGCTCGTGCTGCTCGACGATCCCGATCAGCGCCGCGTC
>RFJN01000002.1 GCA_003694875.1 Planctomycetota bacterium
CCTTGATCTTGGCCCACGTCTCCTCGCGATCGTAGCGGCCCGAGTAGATGTTCACCCCACCCGCACCGAGTTTCACGTCCAGATCGAGCCCCGTCTCGTGCGTCGCGTGATCGGGCGTGTCGCCGCCCAGACGCCGCGACGCGTCGTTGGTGACGATCTCGCTCGCGCCCGGGTTCTCGGCCAGGTAGTCGCTCGCGTAGCGGCGACCGGCGCGCCCGAGCGCATCGACCAGCCAGTTCGTCGCCCAGCTGTGCCCGTCGCGATCGCCGTTGCTCCAGCCCGTGCCGCCTGCCGGCACCCGCTCCCAGCGGGGCGCGTTCGCCGCACGCAACCACCGCTCGGTCTCCTCGCCCGGGCTCAGCGTGCTCGCGCGCCGACGCGCGCTCGACGAACGCGCCACCATCTCGCGCCCGCCCACCACGGCGTCGAACAGCTTCAGCGACCGCGCGAGCGAGGCGCTCCAGTGCCCGTTGATCCGCCCGTCGTAGAACCCCAGCTCGGCGAGCCGCTGCTGCACCGCCTTGACGTCCGCGATCCGGTTGGCCCCCCGCGGCCCCACCACCTCCTCGATCAGCGGCTGCGCCGGATCGCGCGGAAGCGGGGGCGCGAGCGCCTCGAGCCGCTCGAGCGTGCGCGCGTCGACCACGCCCGTCGGCTCGAGACCCGCGTCCTGCTGCAACGCCCGCACCGCGCGCTGCACCGCCGGGCCGTACTGTCCGTCCGCCCCGGCGCTGCCGAGGTCGTAACCGAGATCGAGCAGCGCGAGCTGCACCCGCGTGACCGCCTCGCCCTCCGAGCCGATCTCGAGCGTCGCGTCTCCGGCCGCCACCTCCTGCAACAGCGGGTCGTCGTGCAGCTCGGGCCGGCGGTACGAGACCGCGTTCGCCTCGGCGTCGTCGAGTCGCCGTCGCAGCACCGAGGCGCCGAGTTCGAGATCGGGAACCACGACCTCCCCCGGGCTCGTGCGGGACACGCCGGCCGCTGCGTCCGCCGTCCCGTCCGCGCCGGCCCCCGCTCCCGGCAGCCCCTCGTCGTACGAGGGCCACTCGGCCGCCCCGGCCCCCACTCCGCCGATCGACATGGTGCACCTCCTCGCTGTCGACGCCCGTGTGCCCCGCAAGTGTAGCCGCCGCCGCAGCCCCCCTCAACGCACGGCACTGCGCGGATCGAGCACGCTCGCTGCCAGATCCGCGAGCGCGTTGAGCACGAGCAGCACCGTCGCGTACAGCAGCACCGTGCCCATCACGAGCGGGTAGTCGCGATCGAGCGCTCCCGCCACGAAGTGCACCCCGATCCCCGGCAGGTTGAAGATCGCCTCGATCGCGACCGAACCCGTGACCAGCCCCGCCGCCGCCGGACCGAGGTACTGCACCACCGGCACGAGCGCGGGCCGCAGCACGTGCCGCAGCACCACCGCCGCCCCCCGCAGCCCCTTCGCACGCGCGGTGCGCACGTACGGTTCCGACAGCGCCTCGAGTGCGGCTGCACGCGTGAGCCGCGCGATCACCGCCGCGTACGGCAGACCCAGCGTCACCGCGGGCAGCACCACGTGCGCAGCCCGCCCCCAGCCGGCCACCGGGAACCAGCCGAGCCCGAGGCCGAAGACGCTGCTCGCCAGCGCACCGAGCAGAAACGCCGGGACCGCGAGCAGCAGCGCCACCACCGCACCGAGCACGCGATCGAGCGCGCCCCCCGCCCGCGCCGCCGAGAGCAGCCCCATGCCCACCCCGAGCAGCACCGCCAGCTCGAGCGCGAGCAGCCCCACCGTCGCCGACACCACGATCCCCGCCCCGAGCAGCTCGTTCACCGTCAGATCGCGGTGCTTGAGCGACGGGCCGAGATCGCCCCGCAGCAGCGCGCCGAACCAGCGCGCGAGCTGGGTGTGGGTGCACGCGCGCACAACCGCCCCCTGCCGCAGCGCCTCGGTATCGAGCAGCACCGGGAGCGCGAGGCCGTAGTAGCGCTCGAGCGCGCGTTCCACCTCCGGCGGCACGCTCTTGTCCCGGTCGAACGGCCCGCCGGGGGCGGCGTGCAGCAGCGCGAACGACGCCACCGCGATCGCACACCAGGTGAGCACGAGCCCCGCGACTCGGCGCACGAGCCCCCGCATCACCGCGGCCCCCGCCCCGGCGCCCAGCCGAGCCGCTCCCAGCACAGCTGCTGCATGGCGTTGGGCACGAGCCCCTCGAGCCCCGGGCGCCGCAGCCAGCTCCACAGCGTGTGGTAGAGCGGAATGCACGGGGCGCGCTCGAGCAGACGCCGCTCCGCCCGCGCGAGCAGCACGAGCCGCCGCTTGCGATCGACGGTGCGCTGCGCCTCGTCGAGCAGCGCCTCGTAGCGCGGATCCGCGAATCCGGTGCGGTTGTTGCCGCTGTCGGCGCGGAAGATCCCGAGGAAGTTGTCCGGGTCGGGATAGTCCGCGAGCCAGCTTCCCCACGCCATGTCGTAGTCGCGCCGTCGCATGGTCTGGAAGTAGATCTTGCGCTCGGTCGGCTCGAGCGAGAGCTGCACGCCGAGCACCTCCGCCCACCGGCGCTGCAGCGCCTCGATCCCGTGCCGGGCGTTCTCGTCGCCCGCGCTGTACAGCAGTCCGAAGCGCAAGGGCCGCGGTGCGGCGCCCGCGGCCTGCGCCTGCGCAAGCAGCCGGCGTGCGCGCGCGGCGTCCTCCGGCAGTCCACCCGGCGACCGGTAGCCGCCGAGCCCGTCCGGAACGAGCACCCTGGTGGGCTGCCCTCCGCCGCGCAGCGCCGCGCTGCACAGCGCCTCGCGGTCGAGCGCGAGCGCGAGCGCACGTCGCACCCGCACGTCGGCGAGCGGGGTCGGCCTCCCGTCGGGCCGGCGCAGGTTGCAGCGCAGAAACACCGTGCCGAGCCGCGGTCCCTCGGCGTAGTCCTCCCGCCCGCGCAGACGCGCTCGCGCTGCGGCCGGCACCCCGAACAGCAGATCGGCCTCGCCCGCCTCGTACATGCGCAGTGCCGTCGCCTCCCCGAGCGCGGCCGCCCCGATCGTGATCGCCTCGATCGAGGCGAGTCGCGCCGGGCGGCGGTAGTACGGATTGCGCTCGAGCCGCAGCCCGCGACCGGGCCACCAGCGGGCGAGCACGAAGGGGCCGCAGCCGGGCACCGCCCGGCCGCGCGTCCAGCGCCTCGGCGCAGCCTCCACCACCTCGGGCCGCAGCGGCAGGAAGCACGGCAGCGTCAACACGGCGGGCAGCGACGGCCAGGGGCGCTCGAGCACGATCCGAATCGTGCGCCCATCGACCGCACGCGCGTGCGACGCCACGAGCTGCGCCTCGCGCTGCAGCGGCGCGCCCGAGCGCGGGTCCGCCGCGCGCCGCCAGGCGTACAGGAAGTGGCGCGCCTCGAGCGCGACGCCGTCCGACCAGCGCAGCCCCGCGCGCAGCCGGAAGGTGTACCGGCAACCCGTCGCGTCCAGTTCGATCCGCTCGGCGGCCGCCGGCACCGGCGCGAGCGTGCGCGGATCGATCCGCACCAGCCCCTCGTACAGCGCCCCGAGCAGCCCCACCTCGAGCGCGGCCGTGGCGAGCGTCGGATCGAGCGTCTCGGGCTCGCCGCCGCTCACGTACCGCAGCGCGGCCGCGGGCTGGCGGGCGACCGAGCGCGCCACCCACACCGGCAGTCCCACCGCGAAGGCGAGCGCCGCAACGCCCCCCGCCACGCAGCGCCGCCAGCC
>RFJN01000180.1 GCA_003694875.1 Planctomycetota bacterium
CGGCGCGAGGCGCTGCTGCGCCAGCGCTTCGAGCAGCAGCGCGCCGAGCGCGAGGCCGAACGGCAGCGCGAACTCGAGGCGGAGGCGGCGCGTATCGAGGCGCGCCTGCGCGAGGAACTCGCCGCCAGCCCGGACGCGAGCGGGGCCGACGATGCGGGCTTCATGCGCGATGCCGAGGCGCTGTTCGAGGAGCAGGCCGCCGAGGCGGGTGGGGTCGATCTCGAGACCGAGGTGTGGAAGCACCTGCGGGGGCACCTCGGCGGCGAGATCGGCTACCGCTTCTACGGCTACTTCTCGCCGTCCCGCCAGCCCGAGGGCGAGCGGGTGCTCGACCAGGGGCGGCTGCTGTTGCGTTACCGGGTGGCGCTCTCGGAGGCGATCGAGCTGCTCGTGGCGCCGCGGCTGCGCTTCGACGATGGCGGGCTGAGCCGCAAGGTGCAGAGCGGTGTCGTGGACGACGAGCCGCGCCGGCCGGTGCTCAGCTTCGAGGAGGCGCTCGTGCGCGGAAGCTGGGGCACGCTCGATCTCGAGTTCGGGGAGAAGATCTTCGCCTTCGGCTCGGCCGACCTCTACAACCCCACCGACCTGATCTGGCCCGTGGACTACACCGACCTGCTCGACAGCGAGAAGATCGGCGTGCCGGCGCTGCACCTCGCCTGGTGGCCGGGCGGCGGGGACACGGCGCTGCGGCTCGTGTGGCTGCCGTGGTTCGTGCCCTCGCGGCTGCCGCTGCCCGGCGAGCGCTTCTTCGCCTTCGCACCCTCGCGTGCGCTGCCGCCGGTGCGCGAGCGCGACCTGCCGCCGCGCACCCTCGGCGCGGGCGAGTTCGTGGTGCGCGCCGAGAGTCGGCTCGCCGGATTCGACGTCTCGCTCACGAGCTACTACGGCTGGCACCGGCTTCCGGTGCTCGAGCCGCTCACGACCGCCAGCCCGCCGTTCGTGGCGCTCGAGCCGCGCTACACCCGACGCCTCGTGCTCGGGGCCGACTTCGCGCGCGAGGTGGGGGATTTCATCCTCGCGGGCGAGCTGGCGCAGACGTTCTCCGAGTCGAGCGAGCAGGACGACTTCCTGCAGTACGTCTTCGGCGCCCGCCGCACGTTCTTCCCCTGGGATCGGCGCATGACGCTGAGCCTCGAGTACGCCGGCGAGTGGACCACCGCGCAGGCGCAGGGAGAGGCGATCACGGTGGTGACCGACCTCGCGCGCGCCTTCAAGGCCGCGCTGCTCACACGCGTGCGCTTCGAGCCGGTCGACGATCTCGATCTCACGCTCGCCGGCGCGTGGCTGCTGCACGGCCCGGACAGCTTCTACGTCCGACCCGAGGCGCGCTACCACTTTGGGGCGCACACCGAACTGCGGCTCGGTCTCGACCTGATCGACGGCCGGCCCGGCGGCTTCTTCGACCGCTTCGGCGACGACGATCGCGTGTTCGTCGACGTCAAGGTCGTGTTCTGAGGGCGCCGGAGGCCGCGACGCGGAGGGGCCGGCGGTGCAAGGGGCGCCTCGACGGGGCTGGTGCGGGCGGAGCGGATCCCGACGTCCCGGAACGAAGACGGCGCATGGCAGGGCGCTGCGCGACCTGGTGGTCGGCGTCTTGGTCTCGCGGCTTGCGAACAGGCTGCCTGGTGCTTGTTCGCCATGGGCGAGGTTTCATGGCAGCCTCGTGCGCGGCGAGGTCAGCTGTGATGGCAACCCGCACAGACCGCTACCGTCGCTCCGACCCGTCTTCCGGGCTTGGAAGTTCGGTCCGGTGCGGAAGTTGTGCACGCCGACGATCGACCTGCGTAGTGCAAGGCATGTTGCTTTGTGGCGGGGGCCTGGGGTACGCGAGGCGGCCGGCTCGGACAGCGCCGCCCTGCCGTCCCGCCACGACCGACTCTCACGGAACAGAATCCCTGGGTTCCTGGGGTCCTTGTCAACACCACCGCCGCTGCGATCCCCAGTTCCAGCGCCAAGATTGAGAAGACAATGCGGAACCCAGGAACCCCTGGTCTGTCAACGTCTCGAGAAGCGTATTCGTTGCCACGACTTCGTTGTCGTCCTTGCGAAGCCTTCCCTGGTCGAAGTGGGCAGATGTGCGGTTTACGAAATACGGAGCGAACGGTGCGTTGCACCCTCGAGGTCTCCGCGCGTCCTCTCGCCATGCACCTTGGTAGGGTGGCCGCGTGGTGCCCATGACCTCGAGGCGCTGTTGTCACCCATCGACGGCCGTGGTTCCGGACGATGGTTGCTTCGAAACCCCGGAAGATGGCGCCGACTTGCGGCGTCGCGAGAACCGAAGCCGTCCTCGACCTACTTCCGTACGCCTCGGGCGTCTTCGAACCTCGCTCCTCGCCACGCGGCGGCCGCCGAATCCCTCGCTACGGGCTCGTTTCCCGACAGAGCCTAGTCCACCCGCAGGGTGGTGATCGTGATGTCGTCGGACTGCTCGGCGCTGCCGCGGTGCTCCTCGAGTCGCGCCACGAGCGTGTCGGTGAAGTCCTTGCTCGGCAGCGCGGCAAACTCGACGAGCAGCGCCTCGAGCCGTTCGAGGCCGAACTCCTCGCCCTCCTCGTCGAGCGCCTCGATCACCCCGTCGGTGTAGGCGAGGATCCGGTCGCCGGGGGCGAGGGTGATCGTCTGTTCGGCGATCGTGTCGTCGAAGGTGCGCCCCTTGTCGAAGCCGAGCGCCATGCCGCTCGGGTTGACGCGCTGCACCGTGCCGCTCGCCGCGCGGTAGTGCAGCAGCGGGCTGTGGCCCGCCGAACTCACCGTGAGCTGGTGCGAGTGCACATCCAGCACCGCGTACAGCGCGGTCACGAACATGCCGGGCCGGATGTCGCGCGCGAGGATGCGGTTGACCTTGCGCAGCGTCTCGGCGGGCGAGCTCTCGCGGTGCGAGGCGAGCCGCAGCAGCGAGCGCACCATGGTCATGACCATGGCGCCGGGAATCCCCTTGCCCGAGACGTCGGCCACCACGAGCCCGAGGTGCGTCTGGTCGATCACGAGGAAGTCGTAGTAGTCGCCGCCCACCTCGCGCGCCGAGAGGTAGAAGCTGAACAGGTCGAAGCCGGGGATCTGGGGAATGCGCTCGGGCAGCAGCTTGGTCTGGATCTCGGTGGCGATCGCGAGTTCGTTCTCGATCGCCTGCCGCTGCTGCTCGAGTTCGCGCGCACGCCGCAGCGAGCGCGTCATCTCGTCGAACTGGTGCGCCACCTGCCCGATCTCGTCCGAGCTGCAGGGCACCGTGCGGTGCTCGAGATCGCCCTCGGCGACCGCCTCGATGTCGCCCACGAGCTGCCGCAGCGGACGTACGAGCAGCATCGACATGCCGATCGACAGCACGATCGCGACCGCGATGCCCACCGCCGTCGCCTTGGCGACGTGACCGTAGGTCTCGCGCTTGGTGCGATCGATGTGGTCCGCCTTGACGAACACGTGCGCGTAGCCGATCACCCGCGGCTTCGGGGCGCGGCTCTCGTTGCCCGCCTCGGCGCCCGCGTCGTCCTCGGAGGCCTCGGCGGCCTCGGTGTCCGGCGGCACGGCGCGGATCGGGGCGGTGAAGACGCGGATCCGGCCCCGGAAGCTCGCGCCGCTGTAGGTGCCCTCGCGCACCGTCACCTCCCCGATCGGCGGCAGCGGCCTGAGGTTGACCCGCGGCGCCTCCTGGGAACTCGCGAGATAGGGCGGCTGGAAACCGTCCGGATCGGGGGTGACGCGGATGTGCAGGAACTCGTGGGCCGGGTCCGCCACGAGCGCGTGCAGCTTGTCGTTCCACTGCTGCGTTAGCTCGATCCGCCGCTGCATGTCGTCGCTGTAGACGAAGAACGGATCGAGGAAGGTCGCGAGTTCCTTGGCCGCGACCACGCCGTTCTGGTTGATCAGGTGATCGATCCGCTCGGCCGCCACCCCGTAGAGGTAGATCCCGAGCACGCTCATCAGGGTGGCGACGAGGACGGCGCTGAAGGCCGCAATCTTGACCCCGAGCCCGAGCCCGCGGCGGAAGGGACGCGGCGCGTCGTCGAGCGCGGCGCGTCGGCCCGAGGCGCGCGCGAGCCGCTGCGAGGCCGCCGCCCGCGGCCGCTTGCGCGTCGGCGCGGCCCCGCTCTCCGCCCCACGGGCCGGCAGCCGCGCGCTCGCCGCCCGCGCGCGCACCGAACGTTTCTTGCGCGAGGGCGACGCGGCGCCCCGCTCGGCAGCGCCGGCCACCGGCCGCAGCCGGCCCGACGAGCCGCTGCCGCCAGCGCGCGCCCGCACGCTGCGAGCGCGTCCCCGGAC
>RFJN01000181.1 GCA_003694875.1 Planctomycetota bacterium
CGGCTGAGCACCGACCTGTTCGCGTGCGCGGGCGGGGTGCTGCTCGCCATGGGCAGCCTCATGGTGCTGTTGCGCGAGTTCAAGATCGAGGATTTCGCCCGCGGTGGTCCGGCCGCGCACTTCTCGCCGTGGGATCTCTACGCGGTCAGCGCCGTGCTGCTGCTCGTCGAGGTGGTGGCGGTGGTGCGCCTGCTGCGGCTGTTCGCGGCCGGTGGCGAGGCGCAGGCGAGCCCCGAGGCGCTCGCCGAACAGCCCGAGCCGGGTGTCGCCGTGCCGGGTCTGGGGAGCATCGTGGGCTATGGCCTGCTCGGCATCGCTGCGTCGGTCTTCGGCGGCCACGCGGTGGGCGAGTTCGCGGAGACGCTGTCGCACGCCTTTGCCGGTTCGGAGATGGTGGGCGCGCTCGTGCTGAGCGTGTTCGCCTGCTCGGGCGTGCTGCTCATGATCCTGACCGCACACCGCAAGGGGAAGGTGCACCTTGCGCTGTCGAACGCTTCGGGGGCGATCAACCAGGTGCCGTTCGTCGTGCTGCCGGTGGTGCTGACCCTCATCGCGGCGTTTCACCAGGCAGGGATCGGCACGGCGCAGCTGCTGCCGATCGATCTCGAGACGACCTCGGTGGTGTTTCTCGGCTTTCCGATCATGCTCATGCTCTGGAAGTCGATCCAGGACGACGGCATGGTGAACTGGCTCGAGACGACCTCGATGGTGAGTGTGTTCGGGCTGATCGTGTGGTTCCTCGCGGCGCACGGCTAGGGGCGTCGAGACGCAGCGGAAGGGGAGCGGGATCATGGGCGAAGCGCAGGTGACGCTCGGCAGCCTCCTGTCCTGGGAGCGGATCGGTCCCGGCCGCCGGCTCGTGCATTGCCCGCGCTGCGGCTCGCCGATCGAGTTGCGGCTGCTCGACGACCTGCTCGAGGTGGCGTGTGCGGGCTGTGGTGCGCAGCCGGTGCTGTCGGCGCTGCGCGCGCTCGAGCGGCAGGCGGGCTGGCGGGCGGCGCGCGATGCGATCGAGCGGCTCGGGATCGCGTCGGCCGAAGAGCTCGAGACCGTGCTCGAGGTGACGGGCGAGGACCCGAAGGCGGTCGCGGACGATCCTCGTTCGGGGTTCGTGGGGGCGGCGCGGGCGCTGGGGCTGTTCCGCAAGAGCTTGCGGATCGTGACCGGCGAGGACGATCCGGGCTCTCTGCGCGCGGTCGCGCTCGAGGCGCTCGTCGACGACGCGCTGCTCGTCGAGGCGGTGGAGACCGAGCGGGAGACGGGACGACCGAGCGGCGAGGTGCTCGGGGAACTCGTGCTCGCTGCAGAGAAGGAGAGACTGTACACCGCGGGACGGGTCGACAGCGTGGATCTCGATCGGCTGCCGGTGGCGCAGGAGGCGCTCGAGCGCTTCCCGGCGGCAGTGGCGGCGAGCTATCTCGCGGTGCCGGTGGCGCTCGAGGGAGAGCGGCTCGTGGTGGCGGTGCCGGATCCGCTCGACTTCGAGCTGATCGACCAGCTCAAGTTTCTCACCGGCCGCGAGATTCGGGCGGTCGCGGCGCCCGAGGACGCGTTGCTGCGTGCGCTCGAGCGACTGTTTCCGGACGAGGCGCTGCAGGAGGCGGAGCTTCCCGATCCCGAGGCGGCCGAGCTGCGGCTTCTCGCGCCGGAGGCAGGCGCGCAGGAGCCGAGCCCGGAGCAGCTCGAGGCGGCGGGCATGCCGGGACAGCCGCCGGGCGGACGGACGCTGAACCTGCTGTTGCTGCAGCTCGCCGAGGAGCGGGCGGACCGGCTGTTGCTCGAGCCGCTCGAGGTGTCGTGGCGGGTGCGCATGCGGCGTCGCGGCGGGTGGCGGGACGTGGCGCTGCTCGATCGCGAGGCGGGCGAGGCGGTGTTCGCGCACGCGCTCGAGCGGGCGGGGCTCGAACCGGAGTACGCCGAGGGGGTGCAGCACGGCGGGTTCGAGGTGCAGCTCGGGGGGGAGACGGTCGCGTTCGAACTCGCGTGTGCACGCGGTGCGCTCGGACCGGTGCTCGCGGTGGCGCAGCGGCGCGGTGACGCGGGGGCGCCGGGGTTCGAGACGTTCGTGCTGCTGCCCGATGATGCCGATCTGCTGCGGTCGGTGGCTGCGGGACGGCCGGGACTCGTGCTCGTGGTCGGGCCGGAACGCGCCGGCAAGACGGAGCTGCTGTACGGTCTGCTGCGCGAGATCGACCGGGCGCACGAGCACGTGGTGGTGCTCGAGCGGCGGGGGCGCACGCGCGTCGAGGGCGTGGTGCAGCTGCGCGGCGAGGACTACAGCCGGTTCGCGCCGCTCGTGCGCACCGCGCGCCCCGACCGGGTGCTGTGCGACGACCTGCTCGCGGATCCAGGCGCGGCGCAGGCGCCGGCGGAGGTTCGCTGGCTTCTCGATCTGGCCCTTGCGGAGCTGCGCGTGGCGTGTGCGCTCGAGGCCTGCGATGCACTCGGGGCGGTGACGCGGATGGCGGCCGCCGGCTTCGCGCCGGCGGTGATCGCGCACGCGCTCGGCGCCGTGCTGGTGGTGCGCCGGGTGCGCCGGCTGTGTCCGCGCTGTCGGCGC
>RFJN01000182.1 GCA_003694875.1 Planctomycetota bacterium
ACGCCGTCGCCGGCGAACACGACCGAGCCCGCGGCGGTGATGGGGGCGGGCAGCAGCCGGTAGACATCGCCCGACTGCCCGTTGCCGCCCGGTCGCGGGTAGGGAAGCGCGGTGCCGATCCAGGGCATGACGCGGTCCTCGCCGCTGCGATAGCTCGGATCGGAGAGGATCCCGGGCCAGATCGCGTCGATGTCGGTGCGCAGCCGCGCGAGCGCGGCGTCGAGCTGTGCGCCGCTCGTCGCGCCCTGTCGGAGCGCCTCGAAGGCGGCGGCGTCGCGGCCGCTGAGCAGTGCGAGCAGCGCGGCGTTGCGGTTGCCGGGCTGCGCGGTCGGGATCGCCGCGACGCTGCCCGGCATGCGGTCGCTCGTCACGAACACCCCGCCCTGCGAGTCGGGAAAGCGCTCCCAGGGGCGGTCGTCGAAGTGCAGCGCCACCTTGATGTAGCTCGTGTAGACCGTCTCGGCGACGTAGCGCGCGTGGGCTGCGGGCAGCGGCGGGTCGAACGCCATGGCGCGCAGCGCGGGCGGCGGTGCGGTGAGCACGGCGCCGTCCACGAAGACGGTGCTGCCGGCCGAGGTCGTGAGTTCGACCCCGCCGCTGGGAGGCTGCCGCAGGTGGGTGACGCGCTCGCCGGTGCGCAGCGTGACGCCGGCGGTGGCGAGCGCCTGTTCGAACGCGAGCACGAGGCGGTCGTTGCCGCCCGGCACGCGGTAGAAGCCGATCGGATCGAGCCCGCGGGGACCGGTGCCGGGCGAGCGCGACCAGGAGCGGTCGTACATGATGTAGTACAGTTCGTCGGTGCCGTACAGCCCCGAGACGTCGCGGATCGAGACGCCGTTTTCGTCCTCGAACCACGCCTCGATCGCCACGATCGCGTCGGGGTGCAGATCGATCTCGGGGTGGGTGAGCACGTCGAACAGCGTCATGTCGTCGATCGTGACGCCGCCGAGGGTGACCCGCCGCGGGTCGGTGTCCCAGATCGGCTCCTCGATCTCGGCATACAGTCGGCCGAGCCGCGTCTCGAGGCGTCCGCCGCTCGCGAGGTCGGCCACCGCGTCGGGGTGCAGGTGCCCGTCGAACAGCCCCGCATCCGCCGATTCCCGCAGTCCGCCCGCCCACCGGAAGCGACCGCCCGAGCCGGCGACCGAGGCGGGATCGAGATACAGCAGGTCCTCGCCGGTGACGGGGACCGGGCGCACGTCGATTCCGGTCTCGGACGACAGCGCGAACAGGGTCTCGATCAGATCCTCGTCGGAGCCGAAGACGAACTCGGCGCCCGCCTCGTAGACCAGGGCGGGATCGAAGGCGGCGGTGGTGGTGGCGATCCGGCCGCCGAGCACGCGTCGGAACCCGGTACGGCTCGCGGCGTCGTGCGCCTCGAGCAGCGTCACGCGGTTGCCCGCGTGCGCGAGCCGCCACGCCGCGTACAGCCCGGCGATGCCGCCGCCCACGACCGCGAGGTCACGGTTGCGCGGGACGCTCGGCGTCTCGTCGCCGCCTCCGCCGCAGCTCGACAGCGGCCACGGCAGGGCGGCCGCTCCGGCGCATGCCGCGAGCCAGCGCAGAAAGCGCCGGCGGCCGATCCGCGGCCCGGGGCGGCGGATCGGCGCGGCGCTCGGCGTCGGCTCGCGCGGCGTGCGGCGCACCGGGCGCTCAGCCCTCGAAGGCGGCGTCGGTGATCTCGAGGCCGCGGTCGATGATGTCGAACGCCTCGGCGAGCTGCTGTTCGGTGATGATCAGCGGCGGGTTGCACATGAAGTGGCTCCAGCGCACGAAGGTGAACAGCCCCTCGCGGCGGAAGAAGCGCGCGAGTTCCTGCATGGCGGGGTGGGTGCCGTTGTAGGGCGCGATCAGGTCGCCGGCGGCGTTCTTGCGGATGTCCATCATGCCGAACAGCCCGATCTGGCGAAACGCCTTGACGCTGGGGTGGCGCTCCTGCAAGCGCTGCATGTGGGCGCGCATGTGCTCGCCCATGACCGCCGCCCGCTCGACGAGTCCCTCGTCCTGCAGCACCTCGATCGCGGCGAGGGCGGCGGCGAGCGAGACGGGGTGGGAGTTGTAGGTGAGCCCGCACCACAGGGTGTTGTCCTGGAAGTGCTCGGCGATCGCGTCCGAGACGCCCACCGCCCCGAGCGGGGCGTAGGAGCTGGTGAGTCCCTTTGCCATGGTGATGATGTCGGGCACGATGTTGCCGTGCTCGAACGAGAACATGCGGCCGGTGCGGCCGAAGCCCGCCATGACCTCGTCGCAGATCAGCAGGATCCCGTGCCGGTCGAGCAGCGCGCGCAGACCCTGCAGATAGCCCTCGGGCGGGGGCAGGATGCCGTTGGTGCCGGTGACCGGCTCGATCACCATGGCGGCGATGTTCTGCGGTCCCTCGTACATGATCACCTCTTCGAGGTAGCGCAGGTTGTTCTCGGTGCGTTCGGCCTCGGTCTTCCCGAAGCTGTAGTGGTACGGCTCGGGGTCCATGACCTTGACGAAGCCGGGGGCGCCGGGCTCGGTGGGCCAGCGGCGCGGATCTCCGGTGAGCTGCATGGCGACGTGGGTGCCGCCGTGGTAGCTGCGGTAGCGGCTGAGGATCTTGAAGCGTCCGGTGACGAGGCGCGCGATCTTGACCGCGTTCTCGTTGGCCTCCGCACCGCCGAGGGTGAAGAAGAAGGTGTTGATGGAGTCCGGGGTGATCTCGGCGAGCTTCTTGCCGAGTCGAGCGCGGACCTCGGTCGCGGTGCCGGGATAGACGTAGGTGAGCTGATCGATCTGCCGCTTCATGGCCTCGCGCACCCGCGGGTGGTTGTGGCCGATGTTGACGCTCATGAGCTGGCTGTTGAAGTCGAGGATGCGCTTGCCGTCGGGGGTGTACATGTAGACGCCGTCGGTGCGCTCGACCGGAAGCGGGTCCACCGCCCCCTGCGCGGTCCAGGTATAGAGCGTGTGGCGCTTGCAGAGTTCGATCATCTCCTGGCTGGACATGCCGGCCATGGCAGCTCTCCTCGTCTCGGTTCGTTGGCGGCGAGGATAGGCGATCGCGGCGCGGGCGGCAATCGGGGCGGCGGGTGGCTCTCGGGGCCGCGCTCCGGTACAGTTGGCGCTTCGGGATGGCGGCCGCGCGGAGGTGGCCGCCGAGGGGGAGGGCGAGCGCGTTGGCCGGGGGAGGCGGCGGCAGCAGCGGCTGGAAGTGGGTGCTCGGTGTGGGGGCGGTGCTGTGCGCGGCGGCGAGTGCGCTGCATGGTCGCGCGGGCGTCTCGTCGTGGTGGATCGCGGGTCTGCAGGCGGTGGGCGGTCTCGCGGTGATCTTCGGCTCGTGCGAGGCCATGATCGTCTCGGTCGAGGGCATGGGGCGTCGGCTCGGCTGGAACGGCTTCGTCGCCGGCACCATGGCGGGGCTGGCGTCCAACATTCCCGAGATCGTCATGCTCGCCTTCGTGATCGCGAAGGATCCCCGCATGGGGTTCATCGTGGTCATGCTCACGCTGCACGTGGGGGCGTTGACGTTCGGTGGCTACTGCGGCTTCCTGCCGCGCGACGAGCGCGGGCGCGCGAAGCTGCCCGAGCCGCTCGTGCGGCTGAGCACCGACCTGTTCGCGTGCGCGGGCGGGGTGCTGCTCGCCATGGGCAGCCTCATGGTGCTGTTGCGCGAGTTCAAGATCGAGGATTTCGCC
>RFJN01000183.1 GCA_003694875.1 Planctomycetota bacterium
CCGCAGCCGCGGCGTCACGCTGCCGCCGGGCAAGGTGATCGGGGTGGAGAAGCTGCCGCCCTCGCTCCTGCCCGACGACCAGGAGTGCGAGCTCGCGGAATCCTGAGCGCGGTCGCGTCTGTGCCGGCTCTCGTCGGGCGAACCCGGGACCGGAGCGGGCGGGCAGCGGCGTCCGATTCCCGGGGGAGGCGTCCGGGCGGCCGGCGCTTGCCAGCGTGTGTCCAGCCGCTATCTTCGCCGTCTTCGGCAAGCGGCAGCTGAGCGGGAGGTGCGGCGATGCACGGAGCGTTGTTGGCGGCGGCAGCAGCGGTCACGACGACCGCGCAACCGAGCGCCGCCGGCGATCTCGAGGCCCTGTGGCGGCGGCTGTGGGAGGGGCTGCAGCGCTCGGGGCACCTGTACGTGCTCGCGTTCGGGATCATCTTCGTGGCGTTCGTCACCCGCCGGCTGATCGCGGGGCTGCTGCTGCAGTGGCTTGCGCGCTGGAGCCGCTCGACGCGCACCGAGCTCGACGACCGTATCGTGGAGGCGATCCGCAGGCCGCTTTCGTTTGCGATCGTGGTGCTGGGACTCGCGCTCGCCGGCGCGGTGCTTCCGCTGTCGGCCGAGGTGGAGGCGGTGTTCGATCGCCTGATCACGGTGCTGGCGATCGGGCTGGTGGGCTGGGTGGCGATCAACCTGTGCGACGTGGTCGCCTACCTCGTGGAGCAGCTCACCGACCGCACCGCGTCCAGCCTCGACGACCAGCTCGTGCCGATCGTGCGTCGCAGCCTCAAGCTGTTCGTGGGGCTCATGGCCTTCATCCTGATCGTGCAGAACCTCGGCTATCCGATCGGGGCGCTTCTGGCAGGGTTCTCGATCGGCGGCGCGGCGATCGCGCTCGCGAGCCAGGACACGCTCGCCAACGTGTTCGGCTCGGTGGTGATCTTCGTCGACCGGCCGTTCCAGATCGGCGACTGGATCGAGGTCGAGGGGCTCGAGGGCGTGGTCGAGGAGGTGGGGCTGCGCTCGACGCGTATCCGCACCTTTGCCAAGACGCTGATCACCGTGCCCAACTCGAAGATCGCGCACAAGGCGATCAACAACTATTCGCGCATGCCCAAGCGGCGGGTCAAGCAGGTGATCGGGATCGGCTACGACACCGAGCCGGCACGGGTACGCGCGGTCGTGCACGCCTTCCGCACGATCCTGCGCGAGGACGAGCGCGTCGATCAGCAGTTCTGGATGGTGCACTTCTCCGACTTCGGGGCCTCCTCGCTCGACATCTTCGTGTACTACTTCACGAAGACGACGGCGTGGGCCGAGTACATGCAGGTCAAGGAGGAGATCAGCCTGCGGTTCATGGAGACGCTCGAGCGCATGGGGGTCGAGATCGCGTTCCCGACCCGCACGGTGTACCTGCGCCAGGACGCCCCGCTCGAGAAGCCGCCGCTCGAGGCGTGGGAGGCGGTCGAGGGGCCGGCGGGGAGTTCGCCCCCGGCGCCGGCGGACGCCGACGCCGCCGACGACGGCTAGGCTCGTTGCGAAACCGAGCCCGGGAGGGCGTCGCGCTCAGCCGCCGCACTCGCGGATCAGCGTCTCGATCGCGTCGAGGCCGCGCGCGAGTTCCTCGCGCGCCGGACCGAACGAGATGCGCATGTGGTTGCCGAAGTGCGAGAGCTGGCTCGGACGCCGCTTGCCGGGGTTGACGTCGAAGAACAGCCCCGGCACCGTGATCACCTTGCGTTCGAGACACCGCCGGAAGAAGCCGAAGCCGGTATCGAGCGGCGGCGGCAGCGCGTCCACCGACACCCAGCAGTAGAACGTGCCGTCCGGCTCGCGCTCGAAGCGGAAGCCGAGCGCCTGCAGCCGCTCCACCATCCACGCGCGCTTGTCGGCGAAGTGGTGTGCGATCGCGCGCGTCTCGGCGAGAGTGCGTTCGGGATCGAGCAGTTCGATCGCCGCCCGCTGCATGGGGCGCGAGGCGCCGCCGTCGAGAAACGACGCCGCGCTCGCGATCGCCTCGATCCGCCGGCGCGGCGCGAGGATCCAGCCTATGCGCCAGCCGGGATAGCGCCAGTTCTTGGTCAGCCCGTCGAAGATCAGCACGTCGTCCTCGTCGACGTCCTCGACGTAGGCGGCAGCACTCACCGTCGGCCCGAGTGCGCGCGCCTCGGGGTTCCAGATGTAGTGGCTGTAGTACTCGTCGATCAGCAGCGCGCAGTGGTAGGAGCGACAGCAGCGCACCCAGCGTTCGAGCGCGTCACCGTACAACAGCTTGCCGGTGGGGTTGCAGGGGTTGGACAGCAGCAGCGCCCCGAGCCCGAGGTTGCGGATCGTGCGTCCGAGTTCCTCGATCTCGAAGTCGTAGGCGCGCTCGCGGTCGAGCGCGATCGGGATCGCGGTGAAGAGGCGAAAGATCTCGAGCAGCTCCTCGTACGCGGTGTAGTCGGGCAGGAAGTGGCCGAGGTGCACCGGCCCGAGCGCGGCGGCCGCGCGTGCGAGCGCGATCCGGCCCCCGCCCGAGACGCAGACGTTGGCGGCGGTGTACTTCGAGCGCTTGCCCTTGCGGTACAGCTCGTTGTAGAGGTGCGCGATCGCCTCCCGCAGCGGCTCGAGCCCCTGGGTCGGGGCGTACTCCTGGTCGGCGGTCTCGATCTCGAGCGCGCGAACCCGAGGCGGTGCGCCGGGCAGCGGGCCGGTCTCGGGCTGGCCCTGTCCCAGGTTCGCCCAGCCGGGCGCTCCCTGCCGGTAGCCGTGTCGTCGCGCCTGTTCGGTGACGAAGATCACCCCCGTTTGCGGCACGGGGCGGAAGACCGAGGGCGAGGACTCTCCCCCGAGGCGGGCGCGTAGCGGCATGCAGCGAGTTCTCCGGGCGGACTGCGACGGGCCCATGGTAGGGCGCGCCGGTCCGCGGGGCAACGAACTCTTCCGGACGAACATACGTTTTATCGCGAGGCCGGCTCCCGTCCTTGTTCCCCTCCGGGTGCTCGGACACAATGGCGCGCTGAACGTGGTGTGCGCCGCCTGCGGCGGCGCGGCGCCGGAGATCGGAAGGAGAGGCGGGCATCATGAAGCTTCGCAAGGGGAAGGGGCGGTTCGCAGCGCTTGTCGTGGCCGCGCTCTCGCTGGTCACCGCGGGTCGGGCGCGGGCCGAGGGCGACGACAAGGCCGCGCCGCAGCCGGGCAG
>RFJN01000184.1 GCA_003694875.1 Planctomycetota bacterium
CGACGAGTTCGAGCAGCCGCACCGGCGGCAGCGACCAGAACGCCGCCTGCTCGAGCGGCAGCCCGTGCGCACGGTTCGACAGCGCCCGCAGCTCGGCGGTGGGCAACAGCTGGATCGCGGCGAGGCCGGCCGCGAGCACCGCCGCCACACCGAAGCGCACGAGGGGGCGGCACGCCGCGCGCCGCAGCGCAACCCCCTCGGCCGCGAGCGCCAGCGCGGCCCAGACCCCGAAGCCCACCACCACCTCGTACGCCCCGGCGAGCACCATCCACACGAGCCCGCCCACGAGCCACGGCACCGCCGCGGCGCGCCGCCTCTCGCCCACCAGCGCCTCGAGCCCGAGCAGCGCCGCGAGCAGCCCCACCAGCCCCCCCATCCACAGCACGCTCCAGTGCTGCGAGAGCACCGGACCCGAGCCCACCCACGCGAGCGCGGCCGCGAGCGCCACGATCGGTCGCACCCCGCGCCGGCGCGCGAGCGCGGCGAAGCCCGCCACGAGCAGCACCACGTGCAGCGCCACGAACCGCTTCATGCCGGTGAGCGGATCGGTACCGACGAACGCGAGGTCGGGGGGATAGAGCGCCTGCGCCATGGGATCGGCGAGCAGCGGACCGCCACAGCCGACCTCGAGCTGCCAGGTGGGCAGCCCCCCCTCGCTCCAGGCCGCGACCACCCGCTGCTTGATCGAGGGAAAGAGGTGGCCCGCGTCCTTGGTCGCGAGCGCACGGTCGTGCGGCCAGGCGGGCGCGAGCAGCGCCGCGGCGAGAACGAGACCGAGCAGGATCGAGGCGATCGCGGTACGCATGGCCGCTTCATGGTACGATTCCCGTGTCGACAGGAGAACGCGCGCGGGGCACACGCCATGTTCACCGGACTCGTCGAGGCCGTCGGCACGATCGAGGCGATCCGCCCCCGCGGCGCGGGGCGACGGCTCGAGGTGCGCTGCGGCGCGCTCGCGCAGGAGGTCGAGGTGGGCGACTCGATCTCCGTCTCGGGCTGCTGCCTCACCGTGGTGGCGCGAGACGACGAGCGGCTCGCCTTCGACGCGGTGGCCGAGACACTCGCGCTGACCTGGTTCGGCGAGGCGCAGGTGGGCGAGCGCGTCAACCTCGAACGCGCACTCCGGGTGGGCGACCGGCTCGGCGGCCACCTCGTGCAGGGACACGTCGACGGGCTCGCCGAGATCGTCGCGCGCGAGCACGAGCCGGGCGGCGGCGCGCGCTTCCGGCTGCGCGCCGAGCGGCGGCTGTGTCGCGACATGATCCACAAGGGCTCGGTGACGCTCGACGGGGTCTCGCTCACGCTCACCGCCGTCGAGCCCGAAGCGTTCGAGGTGGCGCTGATCCCGCACACCCTCGCGGTGACCACCTTCGGCGTACGCCGGCCCGGCGACCGGGTGCACCTCGAGACCGACCTCGTGGGCAAGTGGCTGCGGCGGATCGCGGCGCCGTATCTCGAGGCGCACCGGGGGTGAACACCGCCACCTCGCCGCCCGCGCAGCGCGTGCCCGCTTCGGCGCAGCTCGCCCTGTTCGTGCTCGTGTTCGCCGTCGGACTGCTCGCCGGCGCCGGTCGGCCGCGCGTGATCGACGAGTACATGGTGTGGCTGCAGGCCGAGAGCCTCGTGCAGCGGGGCGATCTTGCGGTGCCGCAGGCCGAGCGGCTCGGGATCTGGTACGGGGTGCGCGGCCGCGACGGGCGGCCGTACGCGCCGTACGGACCGCTGCACGCCGCGCTGCTCGCGCCGGCGGTGCGGCTCGGCGAGCCGCTCGCGGCGTGGTTCGGGATCCCCGCCTCGCAGCGCGACCTGGTGCGCCCCTTCGCGGCGGCGCACCTCTGCACCCTCGCGCTCGCGGGCTGCGCGGTCGCGATCGCACGCCTGGCGGCCGCCTGCGGTGCGAGCGTGCGCGCGGCGTGCGCGACGGGCGCGGTGGGTGTGCTGTGCACCGCGTGGCTACCGTACGCGGGCACCCTGTTTTCCGAGCCCTTCGCGGCCCTGTTGCTGCTGCTCGCGCTGCGACCGCTCGCCGAGCGGCGCGAGCGGCGCGAGCTCGTCTCCGGCAGCTGGTTCGCCGCCACGCTGCTGTTGCGCCCGAGCCACGCCGTGCTCGCGCCCGCGTTCGCCCTCGGCTGGGCGGTCGCAACACCGCGCCGCTGCTCTCGGGCGCTCGTGCGGCTGGCGCTGTGGGCCCTGCCCGTTGCCGTCGCCGCGGGCTGGCTGCTGTGGTACAACGCCGCCACCTACGGCGATCCGTTCGAGTTGGGCTATCCGAGCCACGCCGAGGCCGGGCTGCCGATCAACACCTTCGACACCCCGCTTGTGCGCGGGCTGTTCGGGCTGCTCGCGAGCCCGGGCAAGTCGCTGCCGCTGCACGTGCCGCTGCTGCTTCTCGGCTGCGCGGCCCTGGCTGCGCTGTGGCGCTCTCGCCGGGCGGCGCTGCTCACCGCACTCGCGGCGCTGCTCACCGCGCTGCTGTTCTTCGCCCGCTACGGGCAGTGGGAGGGCGGGTACGCGTGGGGACCGCGCTACCTGCTGCCGGCGGCGACGCTGTGTCTGCCGGCGGCGGCGGTGGCGGCCACCCGCCGTCGCACCGGGAGGCGGTGGCTGATCGCTCTCGCGCTCGCAGGCGCGCTCGTGAA
>RFJN01000185.1 GCA_003694875.1 Planctomycetota bacterium
CGCTTCCGATCTTCCCCCCTCGGGGCGGACCGAACCCGCACGGGCGAGGTCCGCCCCGCTTCCGCACCGCCCGGTACTCGTCTCCGCGAGGTGACCCCGTGAGCCCCGAGCGCCAGCGCGCCCCTCGACCGAAGCCCCCCGCTCCGCGGGCCCGACGGACCGCCCTGCGGTTCGTGCTCGAACCGGGCACCGGCCAGCTGCGCGCCGAGGTGATCGACGCACACACGGCGCTCCCCCTTCGGAGCGTGTCTCCCGCCGAGATCCGCCGCTGGCTCGGCGCGCTGTACGCACCGCGGCCCCGCTGAGCCGCCCGCTCTCCCCCCCACCGAGCGACGCCTGTCTCCCTGTCGATCCCGCATTCCGCTTGCTGCCGAGGCGTAGTGGGTCGGTCAAGCCGACGCGCCACAGGCCGAACAGGAGGTGCAGAGCCGGCGGTGAGACGCCGGCGCCGACGCGAAGCGGTGGGAGAACGCCATGCTGGGATCGATCCAGAGCCTCGGGCTGGTGTCGGGCATCGATTCCGCCGGCCTGATCGACAAGCTCGGCAGCATCGAGCGTCGCTCGGCGCAGGTCCTCAAGCAGCAGCAGCAATACTACTCCGCGCGTCTGAGCGCCTTCGGGGTGCTGCGCTCGCGGCTCGCCGACATCCAGGACGCCGCGGCCGCGATCGACGGGCTCGACAGCAGCTACACCAAGGCGGCGACCGACGAGGAGTTCCTCGATTACAGCGCAACGAGCAGCGACGACACCAAGGTGGCGGTCACCGGCAGTTCGGCCGACACCGGCGTCTACGAGGTCGAGGTGACCGCGGTCGCGCAGAGCAACCGGCTGCGGCACGCGGGCGTGGCGGACGCCACCGCGGCGCTCAGCACGACTGACGAGATCCTGGTGCTCGAGGCGGGCGGGCAGCGATTGCAGATCGACATCGCCGCCAACGTCACGACGCTCCAGGACGTGCGCGACGTGATCAACAACAGTGCGCTCGACGTGAAGGCGAAGATCGTCGACGACCCGAACGCGGCGGCGGGCCAGCGCTACCAGCTCCAGATCGAGGCGACGCGCAAGGGCGTGGCCAACGCCGTGCAGGTGCACGCCGACACCACGCTCGCCGGCTTCGCGCCCACCAGTTTCACCGAGAAGCGTGCCGCCGCCGACGCCGCGATCCTGTTCGACGGCGACAGCTACACGAGCAGCGACGGGCAGTTCACCGGGCTGATCGACGGGGTGACGATCGAGGCGAAGCAGAAGACGAACGGCAGCCCGGTCGAGGTCGAGATCGCGCGCGACACGAACGCCACGATCGGCAAGGTGCGCGAGTTCGTCGACGCGGTCAACGGCCTGCTGTCGTTCGTGGGCGACCAGATGCGCTACGACCCCGACAAGGGCACCGCCGGGGTGCTGTCGGGTGCGGCGCTCGCGCGCAGCGTCGTCGCCCGGGTGCGCGAGGCGATCGCGCGGCCGGTCTCGGGGGCGACGGGCGCCTACCGCGCGCTGGCCGAGATCGGCTTCAAGACCGAGCGCAACGGCCAGATCACGCTCGACGAGGACGCGCTGCGCAAGGCACTCGACGCCGACCCCGACGGGGTGCGCCGGCTGTTCGTCGGCGAGGGCGAGATCGAGGGCGTGGCGGCGCGGCTGAGCCGCTCGCTCGAGAGCACGCTCGACGACACGAACGGGCCGCTCAAGATCCGCGAGGAGGCGAACCAGGATCGGATCGACGCGCTGCAGGAGCGCATCGACCGGATCAACGAGCAGGCCGACAGGTACCAGGAGCGGCTGTTCCGCCAGTTCCAGGCGCTCGAGAGCACCATGGCGCAGCTGCAGCAGCTGCAGTCATTCGTCGCCACCAACCTGAACGTCGTGGGCTGACGCGGGCCCGATCGAACCGCAAGCGGACAACCGAGGGGGAGACGCCATGCAAGCGTACCAAGCGGCCAGTCGCTACCACGAGACGAAGATCCGCACCGCCTCGCCCACCCGCCTCGTGCTGCTGCTGCTCGAGGGGGCGGTGCGCGAGATCGATCGCGCGCGACTTGCGATCGATGCCCGCAAGCCGGCGGCCGCCGGGGAGGCATTCTCGCGCGCGGTGGCGATCGTCGGCGAGCTGCGCAGTGTTCTCGACCACGAACGCGGCGGAGAGCTCGCCGCCAACCTCGCAGCGCTGTACACCTACGTGCAGCGCGCGCTGATCGAGGCCAACGCGGCACGCGACCCCGCGCAGCTCGCCGCCCCGCGCCGCGTGCTGACCGAATTGCTCGACGGATTCCGCACCGCATTCGGGGAGGAGAGTTCGTGTCGCGCCGCGTGAAGTCCCCGCCGTTTCTCGAGGCCGTGCTCGACGAGCAGCTTCGCCGCTGCCAGCGGCTCGTGGCGATCGGCGAGCAACTGCTGCAGACCGAGGCCGGCCCCGAGCTCGACGCGCTGCTCGAGCAGCGGCGTGCGTTGCTCGACGAGATCGTGCGCCTGCAGGTGCTCGCCCGCCTCGGCGCCCGGGGCGCTGCCGATCCGAGCCGTGCGGCCACCACGCTCGCCGAGATCCGCGAGACCGCGCGCCGCGCCCTCGCACTCGACGACGAATACACCCGCCGCACCTGGGGAGGCTCGCCCCGAGCCGTGTTCGCAGGCGGCTCGGCGCACGAGCCGAAACCGGGCGGCGAACGCTACCGCCTCTCGGCGTGAACGCCGTCGGTCCGCTGCCGGTGCAGCCGCCTCGCCCCCCGGCCGTCGCCCCCTGCGGCCCCCTGCGGTATCCTGCAGCGTCTCCGCCCCCGTCGCGGGGCGCGCCTTTGTCGCCGTCGGGCTTCGCATCGGAGAACGGGGGTGCAGTCGAGAGGGAGGGGCGTGTACATGGCGGACAGCGCGTGGCCGATTCTGCTCGTCGATGACGATCCGGCCGTACTCGACGGTCTCGCGTCGCTGCTCGAGCGTCGCGGCTACGAGGTGCACAGGGCGAGCAGTGCGGCCGAGGCGCGCGCCGAGATCGAGCGATCCCGCCCGCCGGTGGGGCTGATCGATCTGCACCTGCAGGACGGCGACGGCATCGAGCTCGTGCAGGCGATGCGGGAGATCGAGCCGGACTCGGCCGCGATCATCATCACGGGCGAGGGCTCGGTCGAGGCGGCGGTCAAGGCCATGCAGGGGGGGGCCTTCGACTTCGTCGAGAAACCGGTCTCGCCCGACCGTCTGTGTCCGGTGCTCGAACGCGCGGTGCAGTTCACCCGCTTCCGCCGTCAGGCGGCCGACATGCGCAGCGAGCTGAGCCAGCTCGGCCAGACGCCGCTGATCGGCAACTCGCCCGCCATGGAGGAGGTGCGCAAGCGCATCGCGCAGATCGTGCGCACCCGCAGCACGACCACCCTGATCCTCGGCGAGAGCGGAACGGGCAAGGAACTCGTGGCGCGCGCGGTGCACCACGGAAGCGTACGCCGCAAGGCGCGCTTCGTCGCGGTCAACTGCGCAGCGCTGTCCGAGAGCCTGCTCGAGGCGGAGCTGTTCGGCTACGAGAAGGGTGCGTTCACCGGCGCCGCCCAGGGCGGCAAGATGGGGCTGTTCGAGGCGGCGAACAAGGGCACGATCTTCCTCGACGAGATCGGGGAGATGCCGCTCGAGCTGCAGGCCAAGCTGTTGCGGGTGCTCGAGGAGAAGCGGATCAAGCGCGTGGGCGGGATCGACGACATCTCGATCGACGTGCGGGTCGTCGCCTCCACCAACCGCGACCTGCAGCGCGAGGTCGAGGCCGGCACGTTCCGGCTCGATCTGTTCTACCGGCTCAACGTCATGACGATCCGCATGCCGGCGCTGCGCGAGCGGCTCGAGGACGTGCCGGTGCTCGCCAACTACTTCCTCGCCGAGTTCGCGCGCGAGTTCCAGAAGACGCTGCGCGGCTTCTCGGACGGCGCGCTCACGGCGCTGCAGTCCTACAGCTACCCCGGCAACGTGCGCGAGCTGCGCAACATCATCGAGCACGCCGCCATCGTGGCCCCCGGCCCGATCGTCGATCGCTCCCACCTCATGATCGAGTCGGACGCCTCGCGACCGCGTCGCGGCAGGATCCAGCTCGAATTGCCGGACGTGCAGCTTGCGACGGCCGAGCGCGAGCTGATCTTCTACGTCCTCGAGCAGACCGGCGGCAACCGCCGGCGGACCGCGGAGCTGCTCGGCATCAACCGCTCGACGCTGTACGCCAAGCTCAAGCAGTACGAACTCACCGGGCAGACCGAGGGGCGCAAGCACGTGCGCTCGAGGGCGCGCTCGAGCAGCTGACAGCCGCTCGCTGCGCGGCGTCGCGCGCCTGTCGCGCGATCGCAGGATCCGACACGGTGCCGCGCTTCCCGACACGGCCGCCTCGCACCACGCCACAGAGAGTGCGTTCCGGCGACCCGGCTCCCGGCACGACGCTTGCAATCCGCGAGTCGGCGGCTCCTGCACACCGGTCTCGTGAGCCGCCGGTACGGGAGAGAGAGCCCCGGTGAGCGATCCGCAGTCCGCCCCCGAGGGGGCACCGAAGAGCGAAGAGCCCGACAGCGAAGCGGGGGCCGAGGCCGGCGCGACCGCGCCGGGCGTGGCGGAGCCGAAGCCCGGCGAGCGCGTGCCGCACGCCCCCTGGCCCATGCTCGCCGCCACGGCCGCGTTCGCCGGCCTCGCGCTCGGCGTGGCGCTCGGTTACGGCGCCATGGCCCATCGGCCGCCGGTCGACACGGACACGGTCGTGCGGGCGACGCGCCATGCCGGCAGCGCTGCCCACCGCCCGCAACAGGCTTCGTCGCGCCGTCGCCCCGAATCCACCCCGTCGTCCCACGACCGGTCGTCCGCGGCCCCGAAGCACGCACCCGACGACGCACCGGCGGACGCCACGGCGGTCGCTGCACGGGCGGCCGCAACCGCGTTCGCCGAGGGACGCTACCGGGTGGCGCGCTCGATCTATCTCGCCGCGCTCGACAACCCGCAGCTCGCCCCCACCGCCGAGGCCGAGATCCGCGCCGGACTCGCGGCGTGCTACAGCCGGCTCGGCGCGCGCAAGGAGGCGATCGAGCAGGCGGCGCGCGCGGCCGATCTCCTGCTCGCCGAGGGCAACGGCGAGCAGCTGATCCGGCTCGGCGACCGACTGCTCGAACGCGGCAACGACGTCGGGGCGCGACGTCGGTACGCGCGCGTGCTGCTGACCGCGGACGGCCCCTGGTCGGATACCCGCGTGGAGGCGCTCGCCGAGCTTCGGCTCGCGGCGGCGTGGGCGCACGCCGCGAGCCGTGCCGAGTCGGCGAAGCGCTCGTCCCACGGCTCGCCCCCCGCGCGAGGAGGATATCACCGGTGAAGCGTATCCGCACCGCGATCGCAGGGCTGTCGGCGGCGCTGGTGCTGCTGCCGCCTGCCCGCGCCACGGAAGCGCACCACGAACCGGCCCCGCCCCCGCGACGCGCCGCCGCGCCGTCGCCCGTCGAACCCGGTCCGCTCGATCGCACGCCGGTACACGTCGAGTTGACGGGTACCGGACACGAGCGCCGCATCACGTTGCGCTGCATCGAGGCGCCGTTCGGCCGCGTGCTGCTCGCGATCGCCGAGGCGGGTGGCAACGAGTTCGAGATGGAGGACGGCTCGCGTGCCCTCGAGCCGCTGACCGTCAGCCTCGAGAACCGCCCGTACGACGCGGTGGTGGAGTGGCTCGCGACCGCGGTCGGCCTGCTGCCGAGCCCGCCGGACGAGCACGGCGTGATCCGGCTGGTGCCGCCCGAGACCGCCCGCGCGTCGCTGTTTCGCCGCAAGGCGATCGCCGCCTATCGGCGCGCGCTTGCGCTCGACACGACGCTGCGCGCCGACGAGGTGACGCGCGCACGGCTCGAGCTCGCGCGCATCCTGCTCGCGGCGGGTCGGGTGGAGGAGGCGGTGGTCGAGCAGGAACTCGCCGCCGACGCGCTGGGGCTCACCGAGGAGGGCATCGAGGCGCGGCTGCGGCTCGTCGAATGGTCCATGGAAGCGGGCATGCACGACGAGGCCGAACGCGCCCTCGTCTCGATCGTGGAGGTGTTCGACCGCCGTCGGCTCGAAGACGTCGGGGTCGGGGAGGGCTCGGGAGGCCCACACGCCTCCGGCCACGACGAGGAGGCGGCCGGGGCGGGCCACGGCGAGGGCGGACACGAAGGCGCCGGGCATGGTGAGCAGGGGAGCCACGGCGGTGGCCATGGCGGCGGCGAGGGGCACGGTGGCGGACACGGCGGCGGCGAAGGCCATGGAGGCGGCGAGGGGCACGGAGGCGGCCAGGGAGGAAGCCAGCGCAACCGCGGCGGCGCACCCTCGTCGGCCGGTGGTCGGATCCTGGCGGTGGCGCCGGTGGGCCCCCCGCCGCCCTTGCCGCTCACGCCCTCGCAGGCCGAACGCCTCGTCGAACTCACGCCCGAGGTATTCGCGAACGCGCCGGTCAACGCGCGGCGACTGCTGCGCCGCATCGCGGAGTCGCTGCCCGACAGCCGCGTCGCGACGCGAGCCCACCTCGCGATCGCGCGCATCGACTTTCGCGAGAAGCGCTACGAGGCGGCGCTCGAGGCGCTGCGGGCGGCCGCTCCGAGGCGCGCCACGCTCGAAGCGGCGCAGGTCGCGGAGCTCTCCGCCCGCGCGCTGCTGCGGTTGCACCGCCCCCGGGAGGCGATCCTCGCGGCTCGCGCGGCGCTGCGACCCGGCAAGCCCACCCCGCCCAACGCGGTCGAGCTGCACCTGTTGATCGGACGCGGCTTCCTGCTCGCCGACGCCCCGTTGCCGGCGCTGCTCGCCGCGGACGTGGCGGCCGCTCCCCTCGCCCGCCGCGCAGAGGGGCTGCAGCTCATGGGGCGTGCGTACGAGCGGCTCGGACTGCTCGAGGAGGCCGAGGGCGCGTACCGGCGGGCGTTCGCGCACGCCAAGACGGGCAGCGAGGTGTGGGCCGAGACGCGGCTCGCGGCCGCGCGCGTGGCGCGAGAACTCGGGCGGCCCGCGCGCGCGCGTCGCGCGGTCGATCCGCTGCTGACGCAGCCTCTGTGGTACGACGACGCGGTGGTGGAGATCGCGCGCGCGCTCGCGCAGGCGAAGGAGCTGCCGCCGCTGTTGCAGCACGTGCGCGAGGCGTTCGCGCGGGTGCACGACGACCAGACACGCCGGGTGCTGCTCGCGCTGCTCGGCGACCTCGCGGTCGAGGACGGCGCGTTCGATCTCGCCCGCCGCGCCTACCGGGGAGAGCTGCCATGAGGGGGCCGTGCGCGCTCGCACTCGCTGTCCTGGCGCTGCTTGCCACGGCAACGGTTCACGCCGCGCCGCGGCGCACCGATCCGCACGAGGCGCAGGCGGAGCTCGAAAAGCGCTACATCGAGCTGGCGGTCGAGCTCGGTCGCCTCGAGTCGCTGCGCGAGCGGATCGAGCGCGCCCACACGGTGCCGGCGCTCGAGGCGGTCGGGGTGCACGCCGGTGCGCAGCCGGTAAGTGCGACCGCGCAGCAGCTCGCGCTCGCCGAGGCGGAACTCGAGGCGCTGCGCAAGCGGCTCGCCGCGGCGCTGCAGCCCCGGCACCGGAAGCAGGCGAGCGAGGCGGCCGCGGCGAGTCCGGCGCCGAAGACGCGACCCGATCCCGTACGCCGGCGTGCACCGGTCTCGTCGCTGCCGGCCACCGCCAATCCCGAGAAGCTCGCCGCGCTCGAGCTGCGACTCGGCAACGCCGCCGAGGCGCGTGCGGTGCTCGAACTCGAGTCGACGCGGTTGTCCGACACCCCCACCATGCGGTTCGTGCGCGCCCAGGCGTACGAACGCACCGGCGACTACGAGCGTGCGGCCGAACTGTACGGCAAGGTGGCGAGCGCCGGCGGCGACGGGCTGCTCGGGGTCCACGCCGCCTGGTGCGAGCGGTATGCGCACTGGCGCAGCGCATGGGCGAAGACACGCCGACCGCTCGAGGGCTGGGCGGCGTTCGCACGCGCGCAGGAACACGAGCGCGCCGGACGACGCGAGGCGGCCATCGCGATCTATCGCAAGCTCGCACAGACCGCACGCTCCGAGCTCTTGCGCGAGCAGGCACGCTGGAACCTGCGGCTGCTCGCCGACGACCGCAATCGGTCGGCGTCGCAGCGAGCACCGGAGGACGCTGCGGCCACACGCGATGACGCGCACGAGCCGGCGAGCACGGCTTCGGCGCGCGAGGACGAACACGGCGCGCAACAGGGCGCGCACTAGGTCTCGGCAGGAGGGCCCGCCCCATGGCAGGCATCGGAGGACAACTCGATCGCGTCGCCGCGTGGCTCGATGCCGCGGCGCTGCGCCAGCGCGTGCTTGCCCAGAACATCGCCAACGTCAACACCCCCGGCTACGAGCGGCGCGACGTCTCGTTCGACGCGTTGCTCGAGGCGGCGCGCAGCGGCGGCCCCTCGCCCGAGGCCCGCGTGTTCGTCGATCGCGACGCGCGCGCGGGGGCCGACGGCAACAGCGTCGAGATCGAACGCGAGATGGGCGAACTCATGGGCAACGGTCTTCTGTACCAGACGCTCGCGCGCGTCGCGTCGCTGCGCATCCAGCAGCTTCGCACCGCGATCGGCGGACGCTGATCGCGGGACCGTGCCGGGAGAGACAGCTGCCAGTCGGAGGAGGTCGCATGAACGTGCACGGACTGTTCCGCACCCTCGCCGCGAGCGCGTCGGGCATGCGTGCCGAACGCACCCGCATGGACGTGATCTCGCAGAACATCGCCAACGCGGAGGTGACCAAGGGGCCGGACGGCGAGCCGTACCGGCGACGGGAGGTGGTGTTCGAGAGCGTGCTCGACAACGCGCTCGCCGACTCCGGCGCCGGGGTCGAGGTGGCCGGCATCGAGACCGACCCCACCCCGTTCCCGCGCGTGTTCCGGCCAGGGCACCCCGACGCCGACGCCGACGGCTACGTGCGCATGCCCAACGTGAGTCTGCCCATGGAGATGGTCGATCTCATCGCGGCCTCGCGCGCCTACGAGGCCAACCTCGCCGCCATGCGTTCGTACCGCGACATGGTCCAGCAGGGCCTGCAGATCGGGAGGTAGCCGCCATGACACCCACCGGCCCCCTTGGCCCCATTGGCCCCCTCGGGGCCGCCATGTCGAGCAGCACCGCAGCCGCCGCCGGCGCCCGGCCCGGCCCGGCGCGGACCGACGAGGCGTCCCGCCCCGCGGCGCTCGACCGTCCCCTCGGTGCCGGCGCGAGCAGCGGGCCGCCGGAGCTGCCGTTCGCGCAGGTGCTGTCGGACGTCTTCGGGGAGGCGGACGCGCTGCAGCACCGCGCGAGCGACGCGGTGGACGATCTGTTGAGCGGCCGCAGCGACGACGTGCACCGGGTGGTGCTCGACATGGAGCGGGCCAACCTCGGGTTGCGGCTCGCGGTCGAGGTGCGCAACCGCGCGCTCGAGGCGTACCAGGAGATCATGCGCATGCAGCTGTGACGGCCTCGCTCCGTCCGCGCCCTCCTCCCCTCGCCCTCCCTCCCCATGCCGGGGATCCCGACACCGCGTCGCGCGATTGCACAACCCCGGCGCCCCCCGGAGCACCGATCGCCCGTTGCCGCGCCGCTTCGCCGCTCGAGCGGGTTGGAACGCGACGTGCGTAGGCGCGACTCCGGACGCGGCCGCCACCGGACCGCCGCCTCCGACCGAACCCCACCCAACCACCGAGGAACGCGACGGCCATGGATGAGAGCGCCTCGTCCCCCGAGTCCGCCCCCGAACGCCTGCCGGCCCCCCTGCGCCAGTGGCTCGGTCCC
>RFJN01000186.1 GCA_003694875.1 Planctomycetota bacterium
CTCGACATGGACTCGGGGCTGCGCGAGCACCCCGAGCTCGTGCGCGAGTACTTCGGCACCGTGGTCCCGTACACCGACAACAAGTTCGCCGCGCTCAACAGTGCGGTGTGGTCGGGCGGCTCGTTCATCTACGTGCCGCCGGGCGTCTCGGTGAAGCTGCCCCTGCAGACCTACTTCCGGATCAACGCCAAGAGCGTGGGGCAGTTCGAACGCACCCTGATCATCGTCGACGAGGGGGCGGAGGTGCACTACGTGGAAGGGTGCACCGCGCCGACGTATTCCGAGGACTCGCTGCACGCCGCGGTCGTCGAGATCATCGTCAAGAAGAACGGCCGCTGCCAGTACACCACGATCCAGAACTGGTCGCGCAACGTCTTCAACCTCGTGACCAAGCGGGCGGTCGCCTACGAGAACGCCACCATGTGCTGGCTCGACGGCAACCTCGGCAGCAAGCTCACCATGAAGTACCCGGCGGTGTTCCTGCGCGGCCGGGGGGCGCACGCCGAGATCCTCTCGGTGGCGTTCGCCGGCGCCGAGCAGCACCAGGACGCCGGCTGCAAGGTCGTGCACCTCGCGCCCGAGACCACGAGCAGCATCACGGCCAAGTCGCTCAGCAAGGCGGGCGGCAAGACCACCTTCCGCGGGCTGATCAAGGCGGGCCCGAAGGCGCACCGCGCCCGGATCGACTCCAAGTGCGACGCGCTCATTCTCGACAACGCCTCGAGTTCGGACACGATCCCCTACATCGAGATCGACGCCCCGGACGTCACGATCGAGCACGAGGCGACGGTCTCGAAGGTCTCCGACGACCAGGTGTTCTATCTCCAGTCGCGCGGGATCACCGAGGACGAGGCCAAGGGCATGATCGTGGGCGGCTTCATCCAGCCGATCGTCAAGGAACTCCCCATGGAGTACGCGGTGGAGCTCAACCGCCTCGTCGCGCTCGAGATGGAGGGCAGCGTGGGCTAGGCGGTGTCTGGAAACGGGCCCGTCGCGAGAGAATTCGACTGGCGCCGAGGGGCGAGCAGCGAGGTTCGAAAACGCCGGAGGCGTACCGAAGTGCGTCGAGGACGGCTCCGGTTCCCGCCACGCCGCACGTCGGTGATCGGCCGGAGATCGCAGCAGGGGGCGTTTCTGAACAGAGCCCGGGGACGCGCGCCTGTCGCCGCCGGTGACGTATCATGCGCGGCGAGGAGGAGATCGCGCCCCATGCCCCCATACGTGATGCGGCCCCGCCCGGAGCGCCGGGAGCCGTGACGTCCTCCGGGCGTCCGGTCCCCGGCGCGTGGGGTGGGCCACTGCGGCTTCCGGCCGCGGTCGTCACCCGGGTGGGTCCCCTGCAGCCGGGCTCGCCCCGCACCGTGCGCCCCATGCCGCCGCGCATGCTCGAGCAGCGGCTCGCACGCCTCGCCGATCCGAGCATCGCGACCCTGCCGCTCGAGTCGCTGCTCCAGACAGGCCTCCCGCACGACCGGCGTCCGTTCCTGCTGAGCTTCGACGGCGGGTATCCCGAACACGTCGAGATCGTGCTGCCGCTTCTCGAGCGGCTCGGACTGCGCGCGAGCTTCTTCGTGCCCGAACTTCGCGTGGGCCGGCGCGGCGAGGGACTCGGCGCCCCCGAGATCCGGGCGCTGCAGCGCCGGGGCATGGGGATCGGACTCGGGCTGCCGCCCGCCACGACGCTCGCCACGCTGCGGGGTGCGGCGTTTCGCCGCACACTCGAGCCGCGGCTGCGGCAGCTCGAAGACGTCACCGGCCGGGCGATCCGGACCGCGGCGTGCCTCGGCGCACGGCCCGCCCCGGCGGTGTGCGAGCGGCTGCGCTCGCTCGGCCTCGAGGCGCTGTGCTTCGCCGAGCCGGGGCACCACTGGCGCATAGGGGGGCTGCTGTGCATCGCGCGCCTGCCGCTGTCGCCGAGCACCCCGCCCGGTCGCTGGAACGCGCTCGTGCGCATGGACGCGCTCGCCGACCGCAGCCGCGGCTTCACGCTGCCGGACGACCGCCCGCCGCGCGCCACGGTCGGCCCCTGATCCACCCCACCTTCGCTCCGGGCTTCGCAATCCAGACACCTGAGCACTTCGAGCATGGCAAGTCTCGCAACGACGGCACGGAAGCCGCGGCAACGAACACGCTTCTCGAGATCGTGACAGACCAGGATTTCCTGGGTTCCCTGTCATCGCCACCACGGCTGCGATCGGCAACTCCAGCGCCAGGATCGAGAAGACAATAAGGAACCCAGGAACCCAGGAATTCTGCTCCTTGATGGTCGATTGCGGGGCGGCGGCAGCGCGTGGCTGGCCGCCCCGACCGCCTCGCGTACCGCAGGCTTCCGAGGCCAGGCAACAGGTCCTGGCGCCAGCCGGATCGGATCGGCGGCGCGGCTACCTTCCTTTCCACGCACGGTGCACTGGACCGGACCGAACGTCCAGGCTCGGGAGTTCGCTCAACCGGCTCCGCGGGGCGGCGGCCCCTCGAGCCGCGGCTCCGCCCCGCGCGCCACCGCGTCGAACGCCCGGCCGAGCAGGATCCGCAGCGTCGCCTCGGCCGCCCGCTGCTCGGCCTCCTTGCGGCTGCCGGCGCTGCCCGCGCCGTAGCGTCGCCCGGCGATCTCTACCGCCACCTCGAACTCCGGAGCGTGATCGGGCCCCCGCCTTCGCTCGAGCCGGTAGACCGGTTCGGTCTCCAGGTCCCGGTGGCACACGAGCTGCAACAGGCTCTTCCAGCTCCGCTTGCCGCCGTGTCGCCGC
>RFJN01000187.1 GCA_003694875.1 Planctomycetota bacterium
CGCTGGGCGGGCGCCCGTCGTGCTCGCGCCGCCCGCGGCCCCCGCGACGCCTGTGCCCACGCTCGGCCGCGGGTTGCCGAGCCGGAAGGCGAGTACCTCGACGAGCGGCGGGTTCGGCTGCAACAGACGTCCCTCGAACCACAGCGTCGCGCCGTCGGCGACGGTGGCGAGCACCGCCGGGTTCGCGACGGTGTAGCGCGCACCGCTCGTGCCGAGCAGATCGACACCGCGGCCGTGCCGCCGCAGCTCGGCCCAGTCCTCGACGCGCGCCGGGCCCGACGGCGACGGGGCGGGCGACGAGGGCGCGGACGGTGCGGCGGGTGGGGTCGTCGCGCTGCCGCCGCCGGTGGTGGTGTCGTAGCCGGCCACCGTGGGGACGCGGCGCGCAGCGCGGCCCGATCCGCCGCGGTCGGCGCAGCCGGCGACGATCGTGAGCGCGGCGAGGGCCGCGCAGCCGAGAACGCAACGGGACGTGCTCATGGATCGAACCTCCGCATGCTCGTGTCGGCGGAGGCTAGGGCAATCGCGGGGCCAAAAACCGACTCTGTTCGGTCGGTTGCGCTTCCTGTTGCACGAAAAGAGGTTCGGGTGATCCGGGTCCCGGTGCGAGGGGTTCGTTTCGGAGCGTTTCGCGTGGTTGAGTATCGTTCACGTTTCGTGAACGTGTCTTCACCGAACGAGTTGCGTCGGTCGTCGTGCTACTTGAGGTCGGCCCAGCTCTCGCCGATCGCGACGTCGACCACGAGCGGCACCTCGAGTTCGAGCACGCCCTCCATCTCCTCGCGCACGAGCGTCTCGGTGCGCTCGCGCGCCTCGGGCGGAAACTCGAAGATCAGCTCGTCGTGGACCTGCAGCAGCATGCGCGCCGGGCTGTCGCCCGCCTCGAGGCGCCGGTCGATGCGGATCATGGCCACCTTGATGATGTCGGCGGCCGTGCCCTGGATCGGGGTGTTGACGGCGAGCCGCTCGCCGAGGGCCACGTCCGCGGGGCGTCCGCTCGCGAGTTGCGGGATCGGGCGGCGGCGGCCGAACAGCGTCTCGGCGTAGCCGCGCTCGCGTGCGCGCTGCTTGAGCTGCTCGAGAAAGGGCTGGACCTGCGGGATGCGCTCGAAGTAGCGCTCGATGTAGGCGGCGGCCTGTTTCTGCTCGATGCCGAGTTCTCGCGCGAGCCGCCGCGGTCCCATGCCGTAGATCAGCCCGAAGTTGATCGCCTTGGCGGCGCTGCGCTGCTCGCGGCTGACCTGTTCGAGCGGCACCTCGAACAACTCCGCGGCGGTGCGGGCGTGGATGTCCTGTCCGGAACGGAACGCGTCGATCAGCACCGGGTCGCCGCTCATGTGCGCGAGCAGCCGCAGCTCGATCTGCGAATAGTCGGCCCCGAGCATGCGCCAGCCGGGCTCGGGCACGAACGCGGCGCGGATCCGCCGTCCCTCGGCGGTGCGCACCGGAATGTTCTGGAGGTTGGGGTTCGAGCTCGAGAGCCGTCCGGTGGCCGCCACCGCCTGGTTGTAGTCGGTGTGCACCCGCCCGGTGCGGGGGTTGACGAGCCGCGGCAGCGCGTCCACGTAGGTCGACATGAGCTTCTGGAGCTGGCGGTGCTCGAGGATCAGCCGCGGCAGCGGGTGCTGTTCGGCGAGCCGCTCGAGCACGCTCTGGTCGGTGCTCGGCCCCGTCTTGCCGCGCTTGAGCACCGGCAGCCCGAGCCGCTCGAAGAGGATGGGGGCGAGCTGCCTGGGCGAGCCGACGTTGAACCGCTCGCCCGCCACCTCGTGGATCCGCCGCTCGAGAGCGGCGAGCCGTTCGCTGAACTCCGCGCGCAGACGCTCGAGCTGCGCGGTGTCGAGCCGGATGCCGGTGGCCTCCATGCGGGCGAGCACGCCCGCGAGCGGCAGCTCGATCTCGTCGTGGATCCGGCGCTGGCCGGTCTCGTCGAGCTGCGGCAGCAGCACGTCCGCGAGCTGCAGCGTGATGTCGGCATCCTCGGCGGCGTAGCGCGTGGCCGCCTCGACGTCCACCTCGTCGAACCGCTTCTGCTTCTTGCCGCGACCGGCGACGTCGCTGTAGCTGATCATGCGGTGGTGCAACAACTCGAGCGCGAGCGCGTCGAGGCTGTAGCGCCGCCGGTTGGGGTCGATCAGGTAGGCGGCGAGCATGGTGTCGCACGCGAGGCCGGCGAGTTCCACCCCGTAGCGGCGCATGATCGTGATCTCGTACTTGACGTTCTGGCCGACGAGCGGCAGCTCCGGATCCTCGAGCAGCGGCCGCAGTCGCTCGAGCACGAGCGAGCCATCGAGCTGCTTCGGCGCGGTGAGTCCCCGGTGGGCGACCGGCACGTAGACCGCCCGACCGTGTGCCCAGGCGAGGGCGAAGCCCACGATCCTCGCCTCGAGCGCGCGGATCGATGTGGTCTCGAGGTCGAAGCTCAACCGGCCGGCACGGCGGATCTCGTCGAGTATCGTCTCGAGGTGCTCGAGCGTGAGCACCGTCTCGTACTGCACCCCGCTCTCGCGCTGCACGCGCTCGGCGTCCTCGGCCGCCGCGTCCTCGAACAGCTCGCGCACCTCGCGCGGAAAGCGGTGGAACTCGAGCTCGGCGCACAGCGCGTCGAACGCCGCGAAGTCCGGCGGCCGGAGCCGCAGCCGTTCGAGGTCGAGTTCGATCGGCACGTCGGTGCGCAGCGCGGTGAGCGTGCGGGCGAGCCGGACCTGCTCGGCGTGGCGTGCGAGGTTCTCGCGCCGCTTCTTGCCCGGGACCTCGTCGATGTGGGCGAGCAGGTTCTCGAGGTCGCCGAACTGCGCGATCAGCTTGCCCGCGGTCTTCTCGCCGATCCCGGGCACGCCCGGGACGTTGTCCGAGGCGTCGCCGGCGAGCGCCTGCACGTCCGCCACCTTCTCGGGCGGCACGAGGAAGCGGCGCCGGACCTCCTCGACGGTCACGACCTTGTCGCGCATGGTGTCGATCATGATCGTGTTCTCGTCGAGCACCTGGTACAGGTCCTTGTCGCCCGAGAGGATCACCACCCGGACGCCCTCGCGCTCGGCGCGCTTGACGACCGTGGCGATCACGTCGTCGGCCTCGTAGCCCTCGACCTCGAGCACCGGGATGCGCAGCGCCTGCACGATCTTGCGGAACCACGGCATCTGCGCCCGCAGGTCGTCGGGCATCTCGGCGCGGTTGGCCTTGTATTCGGCGTAGCTCTCGTGGCGGAACGAGGGGCCCGACGGATCGAAGGCGACCGCGAGGTAGGTGGGCCGGTAGGTGCGGATCGTCTTGAGCAGCATCGCGGTGAAGGCGTACAGCGCGTTGGTGGGCAGCCCCTTCGAGTTCGAGAGGCTGCGCAGGGCGTGGTACGCGCGGAAGATGTAGTAGCTGCCGTCGAGGATGTAGAGGGTCGGCGTCTCGGGTGTCTCGGGTGTCTCGGGCGTCATGCACGCTCCTCGCGCTCGCGGGGTTGGGCGGGACCGGGCGCAGGGGGCGAGTGTGCCGCGGCGGCAGCGGGGGGGCAAGGGGCGGCCGCGGCGGCTCACTTGGCGCGCGTGCCGCGATCGCTACCATGCCGGCATGCAGCGGTTCGAACCATGGTTCTCGCTCGGGCTCGCGATCGCGGCCGGTCTGCTGATCGGGCTGCAGCGCGAGCGCGCCGCGCCCGAGGAGCCGGAAGCGGCGGGAGCGCGCACCGTGGCCGGCGTGCGCACCTACCCGATCGTGGCGCTGCTCGGTGCGCTCGCGGCCATGCTCGCGGCGGCGGGCGGACCGTGGGTGGTCGTGGGCGGGCTCGGGGCGATCGTGGCCCTGCTCGCGCTCGCCTACGCCGACGACCTGCGGCGCGGACGCGACCGGGGGCTCACCTCCGAGTTCGCCCTCGTGCTCACGTATTTGCTCGGCGCGTTCGCCGCCACACCGGGCGTGCTCGAGCCGGACCGGCTGCGGCCCGTCGTGGTCGGGGCGATCGCGGTGTTCGTGACGTGGCTGCTCTCGATCAAGCGCCCCCTGCACGAGGCGGTGCGCCGGCTCTCGCAGCGTGACATCCACGCGGCGCTGCAGTTTCTCGCCCTCGCCGCGATCGTGCTGCCGCTGCTGCCGAACGAGAACCTCGGGCCGTACGGGGCCTTCAACCCCTTCCACATCGGTCTCATGGTCGTGTTCGTGGCCGGCATCGGCTTTCTGGGCTACGTGGCGGTGCGCTGGCTCGGGCCCGGACGCGGGATCGGGGTGACGGGGTTCGTGGGCGGGCTCGTGTCCTCGACCGCGGTCACCCTCGCGTTTTCCGGTCGCGCCCGGCGCGAGCGGCCACTGTCCATGGCGTTCGCGCTCGCGATCCTGCTCGCCTCGACCGTCATGGTCGTGCGGGTGTTCGTCGAGGTCGC
>RFJN01000188.1 GCA_003694875.1 Planctomycetota bacterium
GAGCATGATGTTGTCGGGCTTGACGTCGCGGTGCACGAGCCCCTCGCGGTGGGCGTGCTCGAGCGCGCGCGCCACCCCGAGCAGGATCTCGAGCACCCGTTCGAGCGGCAGCGGGCCCTCGCGATCGACGAGATCGCCCGCGGTCTCACCGTCGACGTACTCCATGACGAAGTACACGAGCGGCCCGGCGCGCCCGGCATCGATCGCGGCCACGATGTTGGGGTGGTTGAGGCGGGCGGCCGCCCGGGCCTCGCGCAGGAATCGCTCGACGTAGCGGCGGCTGCGACCCGCTCCGGGCGGCAGGACCTTGATCGCCACCTCGCGGCCGATCGACTCCTGCACGCCGCGATAGACGACCCCCATGCCGCCCTTGCCGGCGACTCCAAGCAGGCGGTAACCGGGAATGCGCAGGGGACGGGCGCCGGCGCGGCCGATCCGTCCGCTCGAGGTGACGCCACCGGGCCGCGCCTGCTCACCCACCTCGCTTTCCCGCCCTCTCGTGCACCGCTCGCCCCGCCATTATGGAAGCCCTGCACCCGCCCCACAACCGCGCCCGTGCGCTCGCGGCACGGGGGGTATGCGCTTTCGGCACGCCGTCGCCGCACACCGACCGACACGCTCCCACAACGCGCCACGACGCGGGAGGTTGCGAGCCCGCAAGAATCCGGCACGCACGTTGAGTGTGCTCGGGCCGAACCGCGGCTGCGACGCCGCACGCCAACCGAGCAGAGGAGACCCCGACCGTGCGGACCCCGAGTGCTGTGCTGTTCGTCGCCCTGTTGTCGGTGCTCGCCGGCTGCACCTCGATGCGCGCCATGAGCAGCCGCGAGATCCGGATCTACGGAGACGAGGCGTTCCATCGCGAGGCGTACCAGCGCGCGATCGCCTTCTACGAGGAGCTCGAGCGCCGCGGCAAGGCGAGCGCCGAGGTGACCGCGCGGGCGGCGATCGCCTACGATCAGCTGCACAAGCCCGAACTCGCGCGCGCCAAGTTCGAGGCGGCGCTCGAGCGCAACCCCGATCTCGCGATCGCGCGGCTGTATCTTGCCGACATTGCGCTTCGCGAGGGCCAGCTCGAGGGGGCCGAGCGGCAGCTCGAGCAGCTCGACGAGTCGAAGCTCTCGCAGCACGACCGCGTGGTCGCCAACACGATCCGCGGCTCGATCCTCATGCACCGCGACAACCCGGCGCAGGCCGTCGTCGCCTACGGGCGCGCGATCGATCTCGGCCGCCGCAGCCCGAGCGCCACGCGCCACTACCTCGACGCGCTCGAGGGGGCGGCGGGCGCCTACTACCGGCTCGGCATGTTCGATCGCGCCGCCGACCTCTACACCGAACTCGTCTCGGCCAAGCAGGCCGCGCGCGAACCGGTCACCGAGAACGACCACTACACGCTCGGGGTGCTGCACTACCTGCGCGGCGACTTCGAGGCGGCGCGCGCCGAGCTCGGCCAGGTCTCGGCCGAACGGCGCGCACGCGCGGCCGAGGTGCTCAACGACGACACGTTCTTCCAGCAGGACAACGCCGGCTAGCGCTCGCCGGCCCGTGTACACGACGAACCCGGACCGAACGAGACAGGAGGATCCCCCATGCGACCGAGCCGCTTTCCGCTGCTGCGCTCCCTCGGGCTCGCGCTGGCTCTCGCTGCCGCGGCCCAGGCGGGCCCCGAGACGCCGCAACCCCGGCGTGACGAGCCGGGCCGACTCGGCGGCGGCCAGACGACCACGGTGCCCCAGAACTGGTCGATCCAGCGCGAGGTGGAGCGGATCGAGAGCCACATGGGCCAGCTCGCCAACCTGAGCCAGTCGCTCGGCAGCGCGTCGGACGAGCTTGCACGCGACTTCGAGGCCTACCTCAAGGACCAGCGCAACGAGCTGCTCGCGAGTCGGCTCGAGCGCAAGATGGCGCTGTTCGCCGACCAGGTCGTGCGCGACTTCGACCGCGTGCTCGCCGACCAGGACGTGCTCGTGGCCAACTTCAAGGAGCTGCGGCGCAAGCTCGCCCGCTTCGCGCTCGTGCTCGACGAGCGGGTGGCGGCCTACGACCAGCGGCTCGCTCGGCTGCGCAAGCAGGCCGACCGTCTCGAGCAGAAGCTGATCCGGCTCGCGATCCAGATCCGCGAGACACGCGACGAGAAGCGTCGCGCCGAGCTCAAGCGCGAGTTCGCGCGCACCTACCGCCGCTTCCGCTTCCGCTCGCGCAACATCCGCGGCTACGAGAACAACCTGCGCAACTACCGCGTGCTGGTGAAGAACATCGGCATGCTCAGCACCCTGTTCACGCAGCTGCAGGACAAGTTCGTCGAACTCGTGGCCAATCTCGAGAACGAGAAGGCGTACCTGCTCGACGCGATCGCGCTGCAGCAGGACTCGGTGCGGATCAAGAAGATCATGAACGAGGGCTTCTACAACGGTGAGCGTGCGATCAAGAACGTGACCGAGAAGCTCGCGCGGCTGTATCTGCAGGTCGACGCGTTCACGCAGGTGCACGACCGGATCAACACCGGGCTCGCGCACTTCGCCGAGACGCAGGACACGCTCATGAATCTCTCGCGCTCGATCGACGAGATCGGCGCGAGCGGGCTGCCCGGCGGCGAGGCGGGCGCGGGCGATCTCGACGCGACCATCGAGCACTTCTTCCGCCAGCGCAGCAAGCTGCGTCCCGAGGACGACAAGGCGGACGAAGGGACCGACGAGCGTTCGAGCGACAACTGAACCGGCGCGTCGCCCGAGCGGGCGGCGCGTCGCCCAACCCCAGCGAGGAGACGCGTACCATGAACCACCGCATGCTTCCGACGACCGGCTGCGTCGCGGCGCTGCTCGCGTTCTCGGCGCTCGCGCCCGCGCGCCCGGCCCGCGCCCAGCAGCTTCCGGTTGCGCCGCCACCGGCGGCCGCCGAGCCGGCAGCGTCGCCGGCGCCGATGCCCGGCGACGATCCGGCGCCGGCGCCCGAGCGGCACGCCAAACCCGCGACCGGCAATCCGTCGGTCGACGACGCCTCGGAGATCCACGCCAACTACGACGACACGATCGGGATCTACCGCGGGATCCTCGAGCGCGAGCGCACCGACACGAGCGCGCTCGACCGTCGGATCGAGGCCAACGAGCAGCTGATCGCGCGCTACCGTCCGCAGCTCGAGCAGACCTCGAAGGCGCTGCGTCAGCTGCAGGTGCGCAGCTACAACGAGGCGCTCGCGCTCAAGCGCAAGCTCGACACAGGCGAGATCTCGAAGCCGGTCTACGACAAGCAGATCGCGCAGCTCGAGGAGGAACTCGCGCGCGAGCGGCGCGTGCTCGAGGACGACGTGCGCTTCTACCGCGAGGAGCTGCAGGCGGCGAGCGCACGGCTGCAGGAGCTGCGGCTGCAGCGGGAGCACGTGGCGGCCGCACGCCGAGCCGCCGGGGTGAAGGAGCCGTCGGTGCCGCAGCCCGGCGAGCAGCTGCTCGGGGCGCTGCGCAAGACGCTCGACGAACTCGGTCTGTTCCCGTCACCGCCCAACACGCTCGCGCCGCCCAACCGCTGCCGGGGCTGCATCGCACCGCTCGGAACGCACACCCGGCCCTGAGGGCGGGGCGAGGCCGCCCGTTGTCGACATTCCGGTGGGGCGGGATCGCCACACACGATCGCGCCGGCTCTCGCCCGCTCCGCCCCACCCCTTCCGTCCCCCGTCGATCCGGTGAGGGAGCTGCGTCATGGTCTGGCGGTTTCTGCACGACGGCGGACCGGTCATGGTCCCGATCCTGGCGTGTTCGGTGCTCGCGCTCGCGCTGCTGCTCGAGCGCGGCTGGTTCTGGGTGCGCTTTCTGTTCGCGCGCGACCGCAAGCTCGAGGCGGCGCTGACCGAACTGCGCCTCGAGCCGAAGCGGCTCGAGCGCACCCGCGATCCGGTCTGCCGGCTGCTCGCGACCGCGGTCCGCAGGCCGTCCGACCCCGAGCTGCCGTTCGCGCTCGCCGAGCGTCTGCTCGAGCGCAGCCGCGCCGGGTTGCCACTGCTGCAGACGATCGGTGCGGTGGCGACCTCGCTCGGACTGTTCGGCACGGTGCTCGGCGTCTCGCTCGCCTTCGAGCACACGATCAGCTCCGGCCGCATGAGCGAGCTGACCGGGTCGCTGAGCGTGGCGCTCAACACGACGCTGTTCGGACTGATCGTCTTCATCCCGAGCTACGTGGCCGGCTCGATCTTCGAGCTGCTCAGCGACCGCACCGCGTTCCGCATCGAGCAGGCGCTCGCCGCGATTCGCAGCCGGCAGCGCAGCGAGGCGGCGCGGCGCGCACGCCGCGCGCGCGCGGAGGCGAGGGCATGATCGGGCCCGCCGCTCCGACGCCGCGCGACAGCGGCCCTCGAGCGCTCGGCGGCCGGCGGCTGCGTCGCGGCCGCCGCATGGCCGGGGGGCTCAACAACACCGCGATGACGGACGTGATCTTCATCCTGCTCGTGTTCTTCGTTTCGGTCTCGCAGGTGCGCTCGAGTTCGATGGAGCTCGAGCTGCCGCGCGTCGCCGCGCGCGCGAGCGAGGCGAGCCGCGAGAGCCCTGCGCTGGTGGTGATCGACATCGATCGCGAGGGCAACGTCTTCGTCGACGGCGCCGCGCACGCGCCCGCCGAGATCGGCGCGGTGGCGAAACGGCACGGCAAGGCGGTGCGGGTGCGGATCCGGGCGGACGCCGCGGTACGCAACGGCATCGTGATGCAGGTGATCGCGTCGCTCGCCCAGGTGGGCATCGACGCGATCGAGTTCGCGGTCGAGACCGAAGGAGGCGCGTGAGGCCCCCATGGTGCGCACGATCCTGTACTACGGCAGCTTCATCGGGCTCTCGATCCTGCTGCACTGGTGGTGGATCGGCCCGCCGCCGGCCCGCCGTCCCTCGAAGCCGCTGCGGGTCGCAGCGCGCTTCGCCCCTCCCACGCCCCCCGCGTCCGCCCCGGCGACACCGCCACCGAGCGCGACGAAGCCCAGGCCCGGA
>RFJN01000189.1 GCA_003694875.1 Planctomycetota bacterium
CACCGCGGTGAGCATCGCGCTGCTGATCGAGAAGCCCGAGCGCTGGATCGAACTCGGCACGGGGGGGCGACTGCGCGAGGTGGCGAGCTGGACCGTGAATACCTTCCTCGCCGCGTGCCTGTTCGGGCGCGCGGGCCGCGAGACGCTGGTGCGCTGAGCGGCGCGGTGCCATGGCAGACCCATCTTCCGAGGGGTTCGAAGCACCCGCGATCCGGAACCGGCGTTGGCGCCGGTGATGGGGGACAGTGGCGCCTCGAGGCGATGGGTGCTGCGCCGCCACCGTTCCAAGGTGCGCGGCGAGGCGACGCGCGGAGACGTCGCGGACGCAACGCAACGCAACGCACCGTTCGCTCGGTGCTTCGCAAACCGCACACCTGCCCACTTCGACCATGAAAAGCTTGGCGAGGACGACAACGAAGTCGTGGTGAATACGCTTCTCGAGACGGCGGCAGACCGGTGTTTCCTGGGTTCCTGGGTTCCTCATGGTCTTCTCGATCCTGGCGCGGCAACGGGGGATCGCAGCGGTGTGGCGGTGGTGATGAGATGACAAGGAACCCAGGAACCCAGGAGTTCTGATCCTCGAGCGCTGGTTGTGGGAGGCGGCAGGCGGCGCTGCCCGAGGATGCGCGGGAGCGATTTCCTGTAGGGGCGGGGTGGATCCCCGCCCGCACCGGCTCGGTTCAGCACGGGCCATTGCACCGCACCTCCGCCCGCCACGACCTCCCGGCGCGCACGCGTCCGACCGCGTGCCGCCGTTCGTTCACCCGAGGCCGAGACGCTGGCGCAGGAAGAAGGCGGTGCGGGTCGCGAGCGCCATGATCGTGAGCATGGGGTTGACCCCCACCGGGGTGGGCAGCACGCTCGCGTCCGCGATCCACAGCCCGCGCACCTCGTGGCTCTCGCCGAAGGCATCGACCACCGCGCGATGCGGGTCGATCCCCATGCGGCAGCTTCCCATGGCGTGCACCGTGGCGATCTCGATATCACGCGGGTCGAGCGGGTGGGCGAACAGACGCCGGATCTCGTCGGGGCTCGTGATCTCCTCGAGCCCGTGGATCGGCAGCACGATGCGCTGCGCGCCGGCGGCGAAGTAGATCTCGCACAGCAGCGCGAGCCCGCGCAGGCACCGATCGAGGTCGTGGCGCGTCATGCGGTAGCGCATGCGCGCCGAACCGAAGGGGCCGGGCAGCACGCGTCCGCTCGTGGAGTCCTCGACGAGCACCCCGCCCGAGACCACGCGTTCGATCTGTCCGAGCACCTCCCACAGCCGCGCGCCGAGACGCGGCAGCGTGAGCGCGAGGATCTGCGGCTGCAGAAACGGTGCGGCGAGCAGGATCCCCTCCTCGAGCCGCTCGTGCACCTGGTACGCCTGGTGCACCCCGCGCCAGGGGTGCACCGCGTCTTCGAAGATCGCGATCGCCTTGGCGTTGGGATGCAGCGTCAGGTGCCGGCCCACCTGGCCCGAGCCGCACGCGACGCGGTTGCGCAACAGCAGCACCGGAGTCTGCGTCGCGCCGCAGCTCAGCACCACGTGCCGGGCGCGGACCCGCACCGGCGGTCCCGGCCGGTCGGTGCGCGGATCGACGAGGCGGGCGATGAGCCCCTCGATCCGGGGACGACCGCCACGCTCGTGCACGAGCAGCCGTTGCACCCGGCAGTCGGCGTACAGCTCGGCGCCGAAGCCGAGCGCGCGCGGCAGCATGCTCACGAGCATGGACTGCTTGCCGCCGGTGGGGCAGCCGAACACGCAGTTGTTGGACCCCACACACTGCCGCTGGTTGCGGCGGTTGGCCACCACCCGCAGCCCTCGCCGCTCGGCGCCGAGGCGGAACAGGCTCTGATCGCGACCGATCGTGTCGGGCGCCTGCGGTCCCACGTGCACGAGCGCCTCGAGCCGCTCGAAGATCGGCGCCATGCTCTCGGGGTCGACCGCCGGGATGCCGTGCTCGCGGCCCCAGCGCTCGAGCACGCGCTCGGGGGTGCGCCACGACATGCCGCCGTTGATCACCGTGGAGCCGCCCACGCAGCGGCCCTGCAGGAACAGGACGTCGGGCGGGCCGTGGGCCTGTTCGGTGCCGGCCGCCCGGTACAGGCGCGTGGCGGCCTCGAACAGCCGCGGTCCGAAGCTGCGGGTGTCCCAGAACCCGCCCTCCTCGAAGATCAGCACCCGCGCACCGGCCTCGGCGAGTTCGGCGGCGAGTGTCGCACCGCCGGCTCCGGAGCCGCACACCGCGACGTCGCACTCGAGCGAAAGCGGCCCCTCGACGTCCCAGAACTGGTGCAGCCGCCCCGCGCGCGGTGCGTCGGCGACCGGAAGAGGGCGAGCACCGGTCACCATGGCTCGGGCGTCCCCAGCCGCGCGCGGCGCTCGGCCACCTTGCGCCGGATCCAGTCCGGGGCGTCGTAGCGCATGGCGCGCCACATGGCGGGCTGGTCGTAGAGCGAGAGCGCCACGAGCCCGCGCACCGCGTGTGCGAGTCGCCGCAACGGACCACGACCGGCGAGCAGCCGCTCGAGACAGCGTTGGCGCTGCTCGACCGACAGCCTCGAGAGCGGGCGCCGGCGCGGTCCAAGGAGCAGCGGCACCCATTCGAGCGCGGCGAACAGCGGCCCGAGCAGCGCTGGAAGAGGGCGCGGCAGATACGGGCCGAAGCGCGACAGATAGGCCAGCGAGACCGTGCCGGGATCCCAGCCCGGCTCGGGCGAGACCGGCGGCGCCACGGCCGCGGCGAGGGCACGGATCGTCCGTCGGGCCCGCGGTCCGAAGCGCAGCGGCGGCTTCTGGCGCGCTTCCGGACGAAGCGCGGGGCGGAGGAGCGGGACCGGCCGTCGCGCCGGCGGCGGCCGGTAGCCCAGGGCACCGCGTGGTGCGGCCGAGTCCCCGACACGAGCGCGGGCTGCTCGCAGCAGCTCGCTCGCGGCGCTGGAGGATCGTACGAGCTTCATCTCCGCCTCTCACCCTCGGTCGTCATGCCACCGTGCAACGCTCGGTGTCCGAGCGACGCATTCCGGGCGAGAAAGACGGCAGCGCGCCGGCGGCCTTCGTGCGAAGCCCCCCGAACCGCCGGGCGCTGCCTGCCCCCCCCGCGGCGCGTCCGGGCCCTCCCCCCTGGACCCGGGCA
>RFJN01000190.1 GCA_003694875.1 Planctomycetota bacterium
CGAGGCGAGCGAGGCCTGGCGGCCGCTGCTGTCGCTCGCCGCACCGCCGGTCGACGCACTGATCGCGCTCGCGAAGGTGGCCGAGCACCGGCTGCGCGCGCTGGATCTCGCCGAACGCGCGAGCGTGGCGGCGCTGAGCGCGCTGCGGCGCGGCACCGACCCGCGGGACGCGCGGCGGCGACAGCGGCTCGAGGCGGCGCTGCGCCATCGGCTCGGGCGTCTCGAGCGCAAGCGCACCCGGCAGCGGGGTGCGACGCCCACCCCGGGCTGCCCCCGCGGCGACTGGGGCTGAACATCGCACGCCTCGGCGGGCGCGGTAGCCGATGGCAGCGCAGCGGCGGGCGGAGCGCGGGTGTGCGCTCGCGACGCACGGCGGACCGCGTCCGGTTGCACGCGGCCGCTCCGTCCGCGCGCCGTTGCGTCCCCCACGTCTCCGGCACCGGGGCCACCCGGGCGGCCGGGCGGGCGGGTAGATCGCCACGCCGCGGAGCGACAGCGAACGCGTCCGAGAGCGGTGTCGTCCCGTTCGCCGCCTCGTTCCCGCCGACCGACCGTGCAGCAACGGAGTTGCTGGGTTCGTCGGTTCCTCATGATCCTCTCAGCGCTGCGACCCGCGCGCGCCCGCGGCCCGGATCGAAAAGACAATGAGGAACCGAGGAACCCAGGAATCGTTGGTCGACCACGATCTCGAGACGCGCATGCGTGCCGACGAGTTCGACGACGGTTGCCTCGCAACCGCGCAAGACAGACCTGGCGATCTCTCTGCCACACCGGCCGGCGGCGGGGTGGAACGGATCGTCGGGACGAGAACAGCGTCGCGCGGCGCAATGCCAACCCCGAACGGAGCGGGTGCGGGCGGGGATCATCCCCGCCCACACCCGCCCGGTCCGCACACGCCGTTGCACCGCTCACCGCAACGCTCGGGCACCAGGCCTCTCCCCTCGCCCGCACCGTCGCCGTGCACCGGAATCAGGGGACGATCCGTCGGCCGCGGCGCCGATCAACCCGCCGGCTCGTCGAGCAATCGGCGGATCTCGGGCTGCAGGTCGAAGAAGCGCCGGTGATCGAGCTTCACCTCCTGCCGGAAGCAGGCGATCGCCTCGTCGCGGCGCCCGAGCCGCTCGAGCAGCAGCACCCCCTTGTTGTGCCACAGCGCCGGCGCTCGCACGTTGTGCTCGAGTCCCCGCTCGTAGTTGGCGAGCGCTTCCTCGTAGCGCTCGAGCCGCTCCAGGATCACGCCCCGGTTGCACCACGCCTCGGGCGCCTCGGGCCGCAACGCCACCGCGCGATCGAGCTCGGCGAGCGCGCGCTCGAGCTCACCCGCCACCATGTGCCCGGTACCGGTGCAGATCGCTCCGCGCGCCTCGTCCCCGGTGCAGGCGAGCGCACGCCCCTTGAGGCGCCACGCGGCGGCGTCGTCGCGGTCGCGGCCGAGCAGCAGCTCCGCGATCTCGATCGCCTTGCTCGCCTGCCCGATCTCGCAGCCGATCTCGCCCGTCTCGAGCAGCCACGCCCGCTCGGCCTCGTCCGCCCCGCGGATCCGGATCGCCGAGGCGTACATCGACCACGCGTCGCTCAGCCGCCCGAGCGCGCGCAGACACCGCCCGCGCTCGACCAGCGCCTCGGGATACCGCGGCTGTACGGCACAGGCGTGGCGCGCCGCCTCGAGTGCCGCCTCGAGCCGGCCGAGTTCCCGCAGCGTCTCGGCCCGGTGCAACCACGGCGCGCCCTCGCGCGGGCGCAGCTCGGCAGCGCGCTCGAAGCGCGCGAGCGCCTCCTCCCGCCGCCCGAGCGCACGTTCCGCAAGACCTGCTGCCAACCAGAGCCCGGGCTCGTCGGGGTGCTGCTCGAGCGCGGCCTCGCAACGCTCGAGCGCCTCGCGCGGCCGATCGAGCCGCCCGAGCGTCTTGGCCGCGTTGACCGCGGCCGTCACATTGGCGGGCTCATGCGCGAGCGCCCGCTCGAAGCGCTCGAGCGCACGCTCGAGCTCGCCGGCGCGAAAGAACATCACGCCGCACTCGAGTTGGAGCATGTCCGGCGCGTCGCTCAACGCCGCCGCGCGGTCGAACTCGGTCGCCGCCGCCTCGAGCCGGCCCGCCTCGTACAGCACCCACGCCTTCTTGCGCAGGGTCTCGATCCGTCGCGAGGCGAAGTCGCTCACTTCTCGTCCCGGATCACCTTGACCTTGATGTCGCGCAACCGCACCACCCCATTGGGGCCCACCCCGAACACGACACCGCCGTTCCAGGAATCGTGCGCGTCGAAGCCGATTCGCCGCCGCTGCCCGTTGGGCAGCACCTGCTCGAACGCGTCGTCACCATCGCCGTACACGAGCACCGTCAGCTCGTGCCACTGCCCGTCCGCGATCAGCTCCGGCTCGAGCTGCACGAACGCGCGGCCGTTGGAACGCACACCGAAGAACAGCTCGCCGCGCTCGATCTTGTAGGCGAAGTGCACGTAGTAGTCCGCCCAGCTCGGCTTGCCGACCCCGGCAAGCGCCGCGATCTTGCCGTTGCCGAGCGGGGTGGAGGGAGCACGGCAGACCAGTTCCTTGCCCTCGGTGACCCACGCCTCCTTGGGTGTGGGCTCGGGCAGCTTCCAGATGAACAGATCGACGCCCTGCCCCTCCCAGCGCTCGTTCGCGACGCGGGCGAGATCCTTGCGCTTCTTCTCCGCGCGCGCCGCCGCGATCCGCTGCTTCTCGGCCTGCTCGGCCGCGCGCACCGCCGCGAGCGCCGCCTCCTTGCCCGCCTTGTCGCCACCGGCGCCGAGTTCGCGAATCCGGTCCTGCACCTTCTTCGCCCACGGGGTGCCGCGGTGCGTCTCGAGGTCGAAGCCCTCGAGCACCCCGATCGCACGCTCGGTCTGCCCCTCGCCGGCCAGCTCGTCCGCCCGCGCAAGCAGCGGCTCGGCCTCGAGACGGGCGAGCACGAGCTTCTCGAGCCGCTCGATCGCCGGCTTGCCGATCTCCTTCCACGCCTCGGCCGCGCGCACCTCCTGCGAGGCCGAACTCCACAGATCGAGTGCCGCGGTAATCTCGCCCTTGTCCTCGAGCTCCTTCGCCTTCTTCGCGAGTGTCTCGAGTGCGGCTTTCGCCGCGTCGCGCTGCGCGATCTTGAGCCGCTCGATCTCGGCGTCCACCTTCTCCGCCCAGCTCGGCGTCATCTCGGAACGCAGCCGCGACCACTGCCGGATCGCGGCCGCGTAGCCGTCCTTGGGCGGATCGCCGATCGCCTGCTTCGTCTCCTCGAACAGCTCCTGTGCCGCCTGCTCCTGTTCGAGTGCGGTGCTCGAGGCGAGCTGCGTGCCGCCGTCGGCCTTGTCGCTCTTGGTCTCCTTGCTGCCGCCGAACACCACGAGGACAAGGATCACCGCCAGCACCGCGGCGCCCACGCCCCCCCACAGCCACAGCTTCTTGCGATCGCCGCCGAGTGCCGCCTCCATGGAGCCGCTTCCGGAACGACGCCGGCTCGAGGAGACGCGCCGCTTGCGCTTGACGACCTTGCTCGGGTCGACGTCGCCGAGTTCGGCGCGGGTGCGTGCGCGCCGCTTCACCACCTTGCGACCACCGGCCGCCGTCCCCTTGCTCGACGTCGCAGCACCCTTCCTGGCGGGTTTCACCCCGGCCCGGGCCGCTACCGAGCCCGCCGCCTTGGCCTTCGCCCGAACCTTCGCCTTGCCCGCACCGGCCTTCGCGCTGGTGTCGGCCGCCCGCGGCCGCTTGCCGACCGCCTTGGCTGCCTTCGCCCCGATCTCGGACGACCGGCCCGCCGCGGCGGCCTTGGGCCGCGCCGTTCCCGCCGCGCGTCTCGCCGCCCGCTTCGTCGCCGTGGGCTGCGCGGACTTCGCGCTCTTCGCGGCGCTCTCCCCACCGGCGGGCGCTCCGTTGCCCCCCGCCTTCGCCGCCGCGGGCGCGCCCGCCGCCTTGCCCTGGCGCTTTTCCTGCTTGCCGATCAGCGGCAGCACGTCCTGCTTGCACTCGCCACAGTAGTACGCACCGTCGTACGCGAGCGCCTCGCCGGAGTCGATCTGCTCGGAGGCGAGCTTCGTGCCGCAACTGTCGCAGTAGGCGGATGCCATGGATCCGGACCTCGGAAGAAGACTGTCCGTCCGCCACACACCGCACCACGCGCCGGCGCAGGCCGAACGGAACCCCGCGGAAAACAAGCCTGCCAATCGTATGCGAACGGGCAGGGGGCTTCAAGACGGCGCACGGAGGGCAGCGCCTCTCTATCAGCACTCCCGCCTTCCACGTATCCTCTGGATGCAGAGGCACGCACAGCAGGCAAGAACAAGGAGTTGACAAAGGCCCATGCCGCAACACGACCGAACCGTCCATCCCCACGACTGGCCTCCCGCGCCGGCGGCTGCGCGACGCCGGGGCCCGGGAGCCCTCGTGTGGCTGCTCGTGGGCTTTCTGATCGCCTGGTCGCTCGGCGATCTCGGCTGGGTGCGGCGTCGACTGTACGCCGCCGACGCGAAGCCGCGCGCGGTGACCGCCCGCGGACAGCTCGCCGACGACGAACGCTCGCAGATCGAGATCTTCGAGCGCACCGCCCCGAGCGTCGTCTACATCACCAACGTCGGGGTCCGCATCGACCGCTTCACCCTGAACGCGTTCCGCATCCCGCAGGGCACCGGCACCGGCTTCGTCTGGGACGACGAGGGACACATCGTCACCAACTTCCACGTGGTGCGCGGCGCGAACGAACTCACGGTGCGGCTGTCCGACGGCACCGAACTGCCGGCGAAGATCGTCGGCCTCGCCCCCGAGAAGGATCTCGCGGTGCTGCGCGTCGATCCGGGGCTGCACCGCCTGCCCAAGATCGCGATCGGCACCTCGTCCGATCTCAAGGTCGGACAGAAGGTCTTTGCGATCGGCAACCCGTTCGGACTCGACCACACCATGACGTCCGGGATCGTGAGCGCGCTCGGGCGACAGATCGAGGGCGCGGGCGGGCGCGTGATCGAGGGGGTGATCCAGACCGACGCCGCGATCAATCCGGGCAACAGCGGCGGGCCGCTTCTCGACAGCGCCGGACGGTGCATCGGCGTGAACACCGCAATCCTGAGCCGCACCGGGCAGCACGCGGGGGTCGGGTTCGCGGTCCCGATCGACACGGTCAACCGCGTCGTTCCGCAGCTGATCGCCCACGGCCGCATCATGCGTCCCACCCTCGGGGTCCGGGTCGCACCGGACGGCTGGCTGCGGCGACCGGGCGTGCTCGTGCTCGAGGTCCTGCCGGGAAGCGGCGCGGAGAAGGCCGGTCTGCGCGGTACCCGCCGCTACGGCCGGCTGCTCGAGCTCGGCGACGTGATCACAAGGATCGACGACACCCCGATCGAGACGTCGGACGACCTGTTCAACGCGCTCGAGAAGAAGACCGCGGGCGAGCGGGTGACGGTCCACTACCTGCGGGATGGGAAAGAGCACGAGACGAGCGTGCAACTCGGCGAGGCACGCTGAGGCCCACGGGCGACGGATGGTTGCAAGGGGGAGACCCCGCCCCCTTTCCAGGACGCCAAGGCCGCCCGGCGGACGTGCAACAACGCTGGCACACCCGCCCCCTCGCTCGCAGATCACGCCACCCGAATCACGTACAACACAATACGTTACAAAATTCCCCTTGCCTTCCCCGAAATCGTGGGTGTAACGTGGATTCGTCAGCGCGGTTCGACAGCTTGCCTCGCTTGGAGTCCCCCCACCGTCCGGAGGCTCTTCCATGGGAAGCTGTCGCCCGCCCACCGCACGGTCCACCTCGGCCCGCCGGCCCCTGATTCGCTTGCTGCTCGCCGTGTGGATCCTGTCCTGCGGCACGTACCGGACCGAGACCGAACGGCAACACTGCGCTGCGCCTTGCGCCTCGACACCGGCATCGCTTGGCACGCGCATTCCCGACCAACGAAGCCGCCGCCCCTACGAAACGGTCTCACCGCGGCGCCCGGTGTGTTTCGAACGAAACCAAGGTCAGTTCGACCGGGAGTTGGTGTACGTGGCACGTGCCCGACACTACAACGTGCTGCTGACCCGACACGGTCCGCTGCTCCAGTTCGCCCCGCACCCGACGCCGAGGGGGGCAGCACGTACCGGCGCTTGCGGCGACCAATCGACCCACTGGCTGCGGATGGTGTTCGAGGGAGGCCACCTCCAACACCCCTGCGCGGCCGATCGACTGCGACGTTTCACCTCGTACTATCCGAACCGGGATCCGAGTTCCTGGACCCTGAACGTCCCCAACTATCGTCGCGCGGGCTATCGCGAACTCTACCCGGGTATCGACCTGTGGTTCTATGGCCGGGAGCAACAGCTCGAATTCGACCTCGTCCTGCGCCCGGGAGGCTGCGTGGACGCAGTGAGGTTGCGGTTCGAAGGCGCCGATTCCCTCCGTACTACCCCCGATGGCGGTGTCACCATCGCGTGTGGCAGGGACGCGGTTCGTCTCGAACCACCCTACGTCTACCAGCTCGACGACGCGGGGCGCCGCCGACGCGTGCCCGCCCACTATCGGCTCGCAGGACGACACTTGGCGTTCGCCGTAGGCCCCCACGACGCAACGCGACCACTCGTGATCGATCCCGTCGTCACGTACACGACCTACTTCGGGGGAAGCAGCTGGGACTCCATCAACGATCTCGCTGTCGACGCCGCGGGCCGGCTGTACGTACTCGGGAGTACGGCGTCGGTGGACCTCCCCGGCACGACCGCACGCTCCTCTCCCAACGAGGTGGCGTTCCTCTCCCGCCTGAGCAGGAACGCCACCACGATCGACTACACGGTCTATCTCGGCGACGACACGACCGCGGCCGCAATCGCGACGGGGCCCGGCGGACACCTCTTCGTCACAGGCACGGGATTTTCGGCACAACTTCCCACGACGACGGGAAGTTATGCCCCCACCCGCACGGCTGCCCGCACCCCTCTTCCCTACCTGTTGTGCCTGTCGCAGGACGCGCAACTGGTGTTCGGCACGTGGTTGCCCGTGCCCGGTGAGGGCTTCGGCATCGACGTGGCGGTGACGAGCAGCGGACAACCGTGGTTGCTGATCAACGACAACCCCAGCGCCGACGCCTCAGCCTCGGCGTGCTCAGGTTCGGCGCCCACCACGGGGGCGTGCCTGCTCGCGCTGTTGCGTGCCGACGGGAGCGCTCAACTCGCCTGCACTCGCATCGATGGAGACGGATACGAGGAAGGGAGCCGACTCGGCCTCGACAGCGCCGGCAACGTCTACGTCAGCGGCCAGACGGATTCCAGCGCGCTGTTCGGATCTCCAACCGCCGGTGTGCTCACCCCCTTCGTCGCGAGCTTCGATACGCAGGGAACCCTGCGATACGGGCTCGTACTCGGCGGAACGAACGACTTCGGCATCAGCACCGGCATGGCCGTCCGAGCAACCGGGGAGGTCCTGGTGACGGGAAGCACGACTTCCACGAGTCTCCCCACCACCCCCGACGCCCGACAGACGTCGTTCGACGGCCTGGCGGGCACCGCCAACGGGTTTCTCTGGATCGTTTCTCCCGGAGGCACGACCCGATATCTCAGCTACTTCACTCTCGGGCCCACCGTGGGAACCGACGTGCACACCTTGCAGTTCGACACCAGCGCGAATCGCCTCGCTCTGCTTGGCGTCGAAACCGAGCCGGCCCCCAACCTGCCGAGCGGCATGCGCATGCGCGCGTACGTCGCAACGCTCGATCTCACCACCCTGCCTCCGGGTCCGCCGACCGTGACGTTTCTGACCCCGAGCACCGACGCAGCGTCGGGCAGTTTTCCGGTGGCGGCAGCGAGCGATGGCGGCAACGGACTCTATGTGGGCGGTTCGACGAGCGACGCCGTCAACTTCCCCGTCACCTCCGACGCTGCGCAGTGTGACTTCGGGGGGCAGGCCGACGGATTCGTCTTTCACCTGTCCGACAACCAACCCGCCGGCACCATCGTGGGTCCCGGCGGCTGCAGCCGCACCGGCGACAGCGTGCCGCCGACGCCACAACCGACACCGACGACCGAGAGTCCCGGCACTCCCAGCCGACAGTTCTTCTACCTCGATCCGGCGTACTGCCAGGACATCGTCGCCGGACCGGGCGCCAGCGGGGGATTGGGCTGGCTGCCCGATGGGCGCATGGTGCTTCGGATGGACGAGCAGATCCTCGTCTTCGGCCTCGTCCAGGACCAGATCGTGCACGGCACACCGGTGCGTTCCCGGACCATTCACGACGTCCCCGGTCTCGGCTTCGGCATCGGTCTGACGACCGGCACCGACGGCTATCTGTATGCCAACACCGACGCGGGGGTGGCGAGGATCGATCCGGTGGACTGGAGCGCCACGCACTACGCGGGCTCGGCCGTGGGTGGTCTCGGCATCGCCACCGCCCCCAACGGCAACCTCATCCACGTCGGCCACGATCCGAACGATCCGGCGGCGCGAGATCGTATATGGCGGCTCGATCCGGCCACCGGCAGCGACGTGCCGCTGCACGATCCCGGCACCTTCGTCGACGGAATCGCCGTCGCGCCCACGGGCGAGATCTTTCTCGCCCTGCTCGGCGACAACGCGATTCGCGTCCTCGCCCCGGACGGAACGTTGATCCAGACCGTCGCCCTCGAGCCGAAGGGCCCGCAGGGCTTCGACGGTCCGGACGGCATCGCGTTCGGAGCCGGCGCGGTGTTCACCAACAATACCGACGGTTCGATCTCCCGCCTCGAGTTCTCGCAATCCGGTTATCGCGGCCCGGCGACCGAGACGATCGTGGCCTCGGGCGGCGCGTACGGCGACTTCGCCGCCGTGGGACCGGACGGTTCGCTGTACGTCACCCAGATCGCCATGACCGATCCCTCTCTCGTCCCGGACAGCGGCTTTGCGGACCTCGCCATCACGTGGGACGACGGCACGCGCACCTACACCCCCGACTTCGTCGCCCCCGACCAGGCAATCACCGAGCTCCAGGCCGTCATCGTGCGCATCTCGAGCGCGGCCGACGGGTGTGCGGGCGGATTCACGCCCCCTCCCGGCGTGCGCCCCAACACGCCTCCGGTCGCCACCGCGGGCCCCGACCGGACTCTCGAGGCGACCGGGCCCTGGACGCCCGTGTCTCTCGACGGATCGGCGTCGTTCGACCCCGACGGTGACGCGCTCACGTTCACCTGGTCGTTCGCCCAAGGCGGCGCCCAGGGACCGAACCCCACCGTCGCGCTGCCGGTGGGCACGACGGTGATCACACTGACCGTCGACGACGGCAACGGCGCCACCGCGTCGGACGAGGTTGTGATCACCATCCGCGACACCACCCCGCCGGTCGTCCTCCCGCCTCCCGATCGCACCGTCGAGGCACACGGTCTGCTCACCCCCGTCGATCTCGGGGCCGCAACGGCAACGGACCTCGTCGACGGCTCGGTACCCGCCACGCCCGACACGAGAGGTCCTTTCGCCGTGGGAAGCCACGAGGTCGTGTGGTCGGCAACGGACCGACACGGCAACACCGGCTACGGCACGCAGACGATCACGGTCCACAACAGTCCGCCGATCGCACGAGCGGCCGTCCATTACACGCAGCCCACCTGTTACGCGCCGCGCTACCAAGTCCTGCTCGACGCCACTGCCTCGACCGATATCAACTCCACCCCCACCTACGACGACATCGCGGACTATCGCTGGTCGATCGACGGGCGAGTTCTCGGAAGCGGTGCCGTGCTCGAAACGTGGTTCGGCCTCGGAACCCACGCCGTCGAACTGCTCGTGACCGATCGCCACGGCGCCTCGAACCGGGACACCGTGACCTTCGAGATTCTCCCACCGCCGCTGTCGGAACTCTCGATCCGACGCCTCACGGTTCGTTGGCCGAAACCGCGGCCACGGAACGACGACTCCGAACGCGGTCGGCGACACGCCCTGCACGAGCGACACAGCGTCCGAGACACCGCCGACAGCGGAGCCGACAGCGAGACCACGAACGACCGGGCGTCGCTCGACGTCGCGGGACCGATCGCCTTGCCTTGCGGCACGTCCCTCTTCGACACCCGCCCGACGGCGAGAGTGGACATCGCGCTCGGCGAAGGCGCGCTACACCTGAACGTACCGCTATCGTTCGCAACCCACGGGAACGACACCGTCACATGGCAAGCGGCAACGCGCCTGGCCAACGGAGACCGAGTGCGGGCGACGATCCGCTGGCATGCCGCACACTACACCACGACGCTCGGCACGTCGTTCACGATCGATCTTCGCCGCGCGCAGACGGGTACGATCGTGCGCCTGCACGCCCTGCGAAAGGCCACGGCGCCGCTTCGCATCACCGTCGACGGCTATGTCCTGCAACTCGACCGACGCCGACGCTGGATCCTTCCCGAAGGTGTTGCCCTGCGGCACGAACCCCGGCGCAGCGAGCGGCGTCGGTCTCGACACCGCGATCCCGACCGTTCGGAGCCCTTCGATCCCTCGCTCGCCCGCGCAGGCGCCCGCCACTCCCACGCGGAACTCGAGGAGTTGGAGGTATGGATTCCGATCCCCTTGCAGCCCGGTGTCGCAGTGACGCTCGAGGGAGTGGAGAACGCCTCGGTCCGGGTCGGCGCTCTGCAACCGGCACACGGCGAATATCGCGTGCATGCCGCCTTCGACCCGGGCGTATCGTCTGCCCGTTCGCTCGCAGCACGGTTCGCACTGCGTTGGGAACTCGGGATCGAGGCGTTTCCCGGCCACCGCGTGCTCGGCCCCGCCGACGGTCTCGAGGTTCGCGAACACACGTGGCGATTCGACGCGACCGAACGGGAGCGAGCGGATCACGAGGGGGCATCGGACAGCGACGGCGAGCGTCGATAGTGGCGCGAACCGCCGGACATGCCCCCCTCACCACGCGCAGAAGAACTGCGGGAAGGTGAACAGCGTCGTGAAGCCCATGCGCCGGTACAGCGTCAGCGCACGGGTGTTGTTGGCGTGGGTGAGGATCGTGGCGCGGCGGTGACCCGCCCGCGCAAGCGCCCGCAGCACCGAGCCAAGCAGCGCACGCGCCAGCCCACGGCCCTGATGCCGGGGATCGGTGTAGACGTGGTTCACGTAGCCCGAGCGCGTGGCCAGACACAGCGCCGCGAGTTCGCCCTCGCACGTCACCACCTGCCCGAAGCCGTCCCGGAACATGGGGCTGCCCTCACCCGCCGCCCCGAGGATCGAGCGCCGGCACAGCCCACGATCCCAGTACAGCGGCTCCGGCTCGGGGGTGCGCTCCATGAGGTCACACGCCGGCTCGAAGTCCTGATCCTCCCAGTCGCGCAGCCGATAGCCCGCCGGAAGCGAGACCGGCGCGGGCGGCGGTTCGAGCGAGCGCGAGAGGAAGACCCCCTCGAGTTCGCGCATGCCGAGCGCCCGCAACGGCTCGAGGTGGTCGAGCGGCACCGGCGCGCGCGACCAGAAGTTGAGCGCGAGATACAGCCGCGGGCTCACCCCGCAGCGCTCCGCATACGCCCGCCCGTCGCGCACCAGTTGCTGCAGCACCGCGCCGCGTCGGGCGCCGGGCCGGGCGTAGATGAAGTCGATCATGTTCATGCCCGGCGCCGGCCGCACCCACGCGTAGCCCGCGAGCGTCGCACCCTCGTGTGCGGTGAGGGCGACCACATCGTCGCCGGGCACGAGCGTCGGCCAGCCGGCAGGCCGCGGCCCCCGACCACCGGTCTCCTGCCACGCCTGGTCGAACAGGTGCGCGAGCCCCTCGGCTGCCTCGAGCCGGTCGCCTTCCCAGCGCTTCACCCGCATCGGCACGTGCGCCTCGCGATCGCTGCCGCTGCGCCCCGTTGCGCATGCCATCGTCACGCCATCGTACCGAATCGGCGCCGCGCGGAACGAGCCGTTCGCGACCCGCCCGCCTCAGCCGCGCCGGCGTCGGCCGAACCCCGCCGCACCGGCGGCCGCGAGCGCGAGCACGACGGTCCCCACCCCGGCCGGCTCGGGTACTCCCAGCGATTCGACCCGCACCGAGTCGAGCGCCAGGGTGGTCCACACCCCGGTCCCCCACCACCGATCGACGACCGTGCCGTTCGCGTCGACGACAGGTCCGCCCACCTCGAGGGTCTGGCCGATCGTGGGGTGTCCGACCCAGAACGACGCGGGCCGGCTCGCAATCGTCTGCGAACCGATCAGGGAACCGTCGACACGCGTCCGCAGCTCGTTCCCGACCAGTTCCCAGCGCACGAGGTGCGCGCTGGTGTCGACGCTCCCGCCCGTCCCCGCATACCCCGTGTAGGTGAGCCCCGCCGTCACGTCCTGCCAGAAGCCGCCCAGGTCGTTGTTCGACCCGTCGAGCACGACCAGCCCCACCCCCTTGCCGGCCACGCTCGTGTAGCGGAACCGCACCTCGAACGCGAAGTCGCCCGCCGCCGGAAACAGCGAGCCCACCGGCGTCACGTACGGAAAATCGAGCGTACTCGTGCCGGGCACACCCAGCTCCAGCCAGCTCGCGTTGACCGCGATCCCGTTCGGATAGCCGTTGGCATTCGCCGACCACACCGCAGGATCGAGGCCGCTGCCCGAAAAGTCGTCGAAGAACAGTTCGGTAGCGCGTGCCCGGCCCGCCGCGATGGCGAGCAGCATCGCCAGCGAGATCAGACAGCGGAAATGGCTGCCGCGTCGTGCTGCGTTCATCATGCACCCTCCCGGCAAACCGCCGTGGCGAACGCCAGCTCTGCCCGAGGGTAACACACGACGCACAGGTGGGCGAGTCCACACGCCACTCCGCACCGCATTGACCCCCGCGCCCCGCCCCCCCTACACTGTCGGGCCGGATCACGGAATCCAGCTACGGGCTGGCGACCAGGCAGGGACATGACTGGAGCGCAGGGCGACACGCTGGCATTGACGGTCAACGGCGAGCCGTTCTCCATCGAGCGCGGCGCCACGATCGCGGACCTGCTCGCGCGGCTCGATGTGCGCGGCGAGGCGTACGCGGTCGAGCGCAACCTGCGCGTCGTCCGCCGCGCCGAGCACGCCAGCACGCGGCTCGAGCCCGGCGACCGGATCGAGATCGTGAGCTTCGTGGGCGGCGGCTGATCGGCGACCCCGCCCGCCCCGGACGATACCGTCC